>DATENU010000009.1:300000-406441 GCA_035274845.1 Chthoniobacterales bacterium | reverse complement strand
AGTCAACGCCACCGTCCAGATGTTGGTCCCTGCCGCGCTGTCGGTGAAGTTATACAGCCCTCCGTAGTTGGAGCTGTCGCCCACTCCCCCCGCGGTCGTTTGCCCGATCCGGCTCACCGTGATCAGGCTCGCTGTCCCTCCAGGGGAGGTCAGGATCATATCCAGGTCTCCCACCCACGTGTGGGTCAGGGTCAAATCCACCGCCACGTTAGTGAGCGGCGCGGTCTGCCCAGCTACCGCAAAGCTGATCACCAGCGGCGGTCCATAGGTTGGCGATCCGGGGCTGTCCGCAATCGCTCCTACGCCCGTCCCGGCAAAGGTAGTCTGATTGCACGGCGGCGTGGCGGTAGGTGTCGCTGTTGGAGTAGCGGTGGGTGTAGGGGTAGCCGTAGGTGTCGGGGTTGGAGTACAAATGACACAAGGGGTCGGAGTTGGAGTTGGAGATCCGCCCGTAATTGTGAGTGAGCTCGCATAGAGATCAAACGCGCTCAACGTCCCGTTTGCGTTCGTGCCATCGCAGTTCGAGTTGTCCGCCCAGACGGCGAAGAACCTGCCTGCGCGCGAGTCCTGACCGACGTAATCGCCGTAGTCGATTCCGTTGGCCGCCGCATTGTCGTTCGAGAACCCGCCGCTCAGGCGGACGTTCGGCGCCCAAGTCACGCCGCCGTTGGTGCTGAAGGTCGCGAAGTATTCCGCGTCGTCGTTGGGGACGGCGTTCGTCCCACCAACGCCGGGCACGCCATTATCATTGCGGCAATCGTGAAAGCCTATCGCTACGTTGCCGCTCGTGCGGTCTAGGGTGACATAGGGTAGAAACTGGCTGTTGGTGGTCGCGTCGTCGTTCACCCGCACGGGCGCGCTCCAGGTGGCGCCGTCATTGTCGGACGTGCGCACCAGGATGTCGGTATCATTGTTCTCGTTCACCGTCTCTTCCGTGTAGACGAGGTAGATCCGATTGTTGAACGGGCCGCCAGTGGCGTCCCACACAACTCCGGCCTCAGAGTCAACCGAGCGCCCGCTCTGCGCCGGGATGAAGTCGAAGCCGCCTACATTCGTGGTCGTGACGGTGATGCGCGCGCCGAAGTTGCCCGCTCCCAGTCCGTCCGCGTCGACGTTGGCGAAAATTGTAGCCGGGCCCTGTCCGCCGGTGGGGCTTTGATACACTACGATCACCTTACCGCCGTTGGCACCGGGCCCTACCGCGATACCCCCGAAACTGCCCGTGCCTGTCGGGATCACCTGGACCGCATTGAACGCTCCCACGACGCCCAAACCTGTCACGGCCGCGCCTCGCGCTTGCATGGCTCCGCTCAAATTCCAATCGACCCAGACGCTGCCGTTACCAACCGCGATCGAGGGCTGGTCCACGCTGCCCGTACCCACGGTAATCGGCGCCCCGAAAGTCGCGCCACCGTCGGTACTCAAAATTACATTGATCTGGTTTACGGAGGCGTTGATGTAAACCAGGAACAGGTTCCCAAATGAGTCGAAGGCCGCCTGCCCGTCACAACACGCCACGCCCGTGGCGACCGTCCCTCGCGTCCAGGTAACGCCACCGTTAGTTGAGAACGCGCGGAAGATGCTGTTGCTGGTGACCAGATTCGAGAAGGCCACGATATTGTTCGTGTTGGTGGGGTTGATGACCACGAAACTTTCCGACTCGTTGCTGGCCTGGGCGCTGACGTTCACCACCGGCGCGAGGCAAGCCAGCGGTACGAACGGACTCGGGAGCATGGGCAGACGGTTTCCCGGCTTTAAACATTTGCGGGTTCCATCGGGCACCTGGATGCCCTCGGTGCCCTGCGCCTGCGCCTGCAAGCCTGACATGGTGGTTGTAGCAAAAACGGCGGCAAGAATCGTTAGGCGTAGGCGTGTCTTCATAGATTTGTTTTGTTTGGCGCGTTGAGTAAAAAGCAATCGCGGTAGCTTCATGTGTGATCCAAAAATGCGTTGAAAACGTCAGGTGACGAAATCAGCCGCGAGTGTTGAACGATTTGCTAATTCCTGTCGAGGGTTATTTTCTCCCGTGCCCAGATGCATGGAAGATTACAGTTATGCAACGTTACTGGCTGTCACATTATGAAACTTTTCGGATTGATCATTGCCTTACTCAGCCTTCTGGCGTTTTCGACGAAGGCGCCAGCGCAAGGAAACAGCAGTCAACCCTCCAGCCCGGCGGACGCCGCCTCCTCGAGCGATGATGCTGCGTCGCTGCAAAATAAAGCCAATGAAGTTCAGGCGCGGATTCGTGCGAATCCCGATGAGAGCGACCAGATGAAGAGAGCTGTAAAGATTAACGAGGTCCCTCTGGCGAGAGAAATTCTCCTTAGAAACGGATTCAATGCCAAAGACCTGGAGAACGCAAAGATTAGTCTGCGGACGGGTGGCGGAAAAGGCGGAGAAGATACGATAGAGATCTCCGTCACTTGTTGTAATCCCAAGGAAATTACAGTTCGACGAACGCTGGAGAATTTCACCAAAACCAACCGGTAGGACAAAACAGGGCCCATTTGCGTAAACGGTGATTGACACTAAACGCCGATTAGGATGGACTGAAAAAATGAAAACCCGCTCGTTACTTTTAACCCTGCTTGCGTTGACCTTTATCCTGGCTCCGCCTTCGCCTAGAACTGCTTTGGCGTCGCGCGGGGACACGAATTACAGTGCCCAGCTGCTTTCGCCGAAAGTCGGGACGGTTGTGAAATCGGGTCAAGTCGTGCGCGTTGAATGGAAGGCCGACTTTCCGGGCGTGGACCTGACGATGTGTGAAACGGAAGTCCTGATCTCGCTCGATGGCGGCAACGTCTATACGTTTATTACCAGTCAACGCAATCCGAGGATCCAATACTTCAATTGGACCGTTCCGCAGGTGTCAAAGGGAGCGCCCGTGATGGCGATCCTGGACATTCGCTTCGGCTGTCTGAACATCTATCCGGAGACCTACAGCCCTCAGGTTACACGTGCGTTTTGGATCAGCGCTGAATAATTTCTCGGGTCTGGAACACGCGCGCAGGCGCTCGGACAGGCTGGCTGGCAAGGGCCGGCGAAGGTTTGTCAAAATGTGAGCAGACGAACCTTCGCCATCCGCTACGGCTCGCGGACGTAAACTTCTACCAGGCCATTCCCAGTCCCGTTATTCAGCCCGGCTAACAAGGCCGTGTAAGCGCCGGCGGGCAAGGTCACGGCGATGGCTGCTTCTTTTGTGTCGCTTGGCGCGAGTCCTGCCGCGCTGATTTCCGCCGCCTGAGCCGCGTCATCCTGCCAATCGTTATCCGCGATGAGCAGCGTCCCACTGGCATTGTGAAGCTCCAGGGTTGGATCCGCCAGCACTGGCGAAACGCCAAACGCACTCAGACTTGGCCCCAACCCACGGATCACTACCTTCCCAGCTCCACTGTTATTTCCCAGGGTGAAACCGGCGATGACGATATCGTCACCCGTACTGACGAAGGCCCGCGTGCTGATATTAGCCAGTTTTGACGGGACCGACTGACCGATATCATAGACCTCAATCAATCCAACACCGGTCGTGTTATTCTTGCCTCGGACGACGGCGGTGTAGGCTCCAGGCTGGAGGGTTACATCTATCGCCGATTCCAGATCATTAGTCGGCGCCAGGCCCGTCGCCACAATCGCGGCCTCCTGGGTGTCTCTCCAGTTGTCATTAGTCAGGGTAGCAAAGCCGTTCGACCCATGCAGCTCGACCACAGAGTCAGGCAGCGGATTGGGAACTCCGAAAACGGAAAGGGATGGCCCGAGTGCCCGCACCAGCAGATGCTTCGCGCCGGTTCCGGTAACAATGAACCCACCGATGCCGACACCGTCACCGGTTTGGACGAACATCCGGGTTGAAAGGTTAATGGCCTGCGCGGCGGGAGGAGGTGTTGGAGACGCCGTCGCGGTAGGAGTGGGCGAGGCCGTAGTGGCAGGAGTAGGCGTAGGTGTCACCGCGCCGCAGCAGAGTCGGGTGACCGCGTTGATCGACACGCTATCGACCCGCATGCCGCCGCCAGCCGGATTCGTCCCGGTGTCATACGCAGTGCGCCACCTGAGTTGAGCGTTTTGGCCTTGCGCGCTGACCGGGAGTTTCACCACCGTGGTAACGAATCCATTGGAATTCCCGGTCCACGCCTGCCGCCCGGTGAGCACACTGTCGGTGTTTCCGATTCCCGCGATGTAACCTCCGGACGCGAACGTCCCACCGGCCGCGAGAATATCCACGAAGGGCGCGCCGTTAATGCTTATCTCCAAAACTCCACCATCGAAACCACCCTCCAGGTTGAAATTATTCCGGAACGAAAGCTGAACGCCCGGATTAATTCCGGTTCCGGGAGCACTTGGAATCGCAATGACTGGTGTCGTTAGACTGTTGTCGCCCGGCGTTGCGGTGCCATCGGTTCCGGCCGAGTTTGGCGCCGTATCCGAGAAGGCGGTCGTGGTCGCCCAGAGCGGCGCTGTCCCGGTCGTTAACGTGGTCCAGCCGGCGGGCAGGACCGGCGCGGCCACTCCGTCAAAGTTCTCCGAGAAAGCGGCCGGAGAAGAGACCACCGCCCCCAACGAGAAGACGACGCCGAACGTTCCGAAATTGGTCGCCCCGTCCTGGATTTGAAGGGTCAGGGTAATTGTCCCGCCACAGCTTCCGTCCGCCGTGAAGGAAAAGTTCCTGGTGACTGTGGTGCCGGGTTGAATGGCGCCGTAGTTTTGGGGACCACCTGGCGCGGAGACTCCTCCGCCGGGCAGAATCGTCGCTACCAGATTCGTGGTGGGCCCAGCTCCGATATTCTTGATCCCATAACTGACGCTGACGGTTTCTCCCGGATCGATCGCCCCGTTGAAGGGCATGCAGCTCTCGGAAATCACCGCGGCTGCGCCACCGGGACCGCTGGTTCCGTCACCCCCAGGCCGCGGTATCGGCAGACCCTGGCCTGGGATGGTAATTTCATACAGCCCTCGACCGTGAGTAGCGATTCGCAAAACACGATGAACATTGGAAATCTCCGCATCGAAGACGGCCACCCGCGGAAGTCCCGTGCCCAATGGAGTCCAATTCGCGCCGCCGTCAGTTGACGAATACACGCCGATATCTGTCCCGGCGAAAAGCGCGTTGGAATCCTGCGGATCAATCACGAACGCGGCCACAGGGACGCTCGGCAGACCGTTACTCGCTGCCGACCAGACCGGTGTCGCGTTATTGAGGTTGGTCGTCTTGAAAATCTGCTGACCGCTCGGCAATCCATAACTGCTGAAAGTGACATAAGCGGTGTTGGGATTATTCGGGTCGATCACAGCCCGCCCAATTGCCTTTCGGTTCGGATCGTTCGGGTTTGCCGGAGGAAAATTCGAACCCGTCACATCCGTTAGAACCGCGGAACCGGTTGTCGTGGCAAAGACCTGGCCGTTTCTCAAGCCGACGATGCGCACGTTGTCGTCCTGGGGCGAGATGCCGATGGAAGTGACGGCCTGTCCGGCGACAATGGGCGCCTGACTCGCGAGCGTCATCGTATCGCCCTGGTTTACGGACCGGTAAAGACGGTCGGTGCCGAAGTAGATCGTGTTCGGGTTACCAGGACCCTGTTCCATCGGAGCGTAGAAGAGGACGGTGTCGTTGCAGGTCATCCCATTATTGCTGTTCGATCCTGAGCAACCCCTGAAAACCCAGGCAAAATTGGTGTTGAACGTGCGCTCGAACCCGATCTGCGAGCCGACCTGGTTGAAGAAAGTGTGGTACATCGTGACCGTCGATGTATCCTGGGCGTTGCGATCGATGAGTGCGTAACCGCCGTCCCCGCCGCGGCAGCTCGTCCAGGTTGTTCCGTCAGGGCTCAGGCAGTTTGTGCCGTTATCCTGCGTCCCGCCGATCGTGAAATATCTATCGAACGGATGCAGCGCCAGGCTTTGAAACTGGGTGACGCTGTAGCCTTTTGTGTTCTTGGTCACCCAGGTGTTGCCATTGTCGCCCGACCTCCAGATGCCTCCGTCATTGCCCGCGTAAACGACCGCCTGATTCGAAGGCGCAATCGCCAGCGCATGAGAATCCGGGTGGAGGGTACTGTCGTTGCGCACAAAGGTCAGGCCGCCATCCGTCGATCGTTTCATCGTGTCGACCTGACATGGGGCGGTGCCGCCCCGGGCCGCCCCGCCGAGGTGAATCGTCATGTTGTCCTGGGTCGCGGCGATGGCGATGTCATAGAAACATTGGCCGCCGCAAAAACCGGTCGAACCTGGAAGTGGCGCAGACCAGGTCTGGCCGCCGTCCACCGATCGGGCTATATATCCCGAGCGATTAGTCGCGCAGTCCGGACCACCGAGCGCGGCTGTTGAAGTTTCTCCGACCGCGGCATAGACGGTAACGACCGAGCCGTTGCGATTGATCGCCAGCTCCGCGCGGTTAGCGGTGCCATCCGGCAGCACGCGCGTTCGAGTAAACGTCGGAACGGGAGCCAACGCATTGGCAGTGCGATAAATGCCGCCGTCGGAGGCCACCCCAAGGACGGTGGCAATGAGCAGATTGGGATCACCCGGGTCCATCGCGATGTCGACCACGTTTCGGTCCTGCCCCGTCAGACCTGTAATCGAAACCTGCTCGAAGGTGGGAGTAGCCGATTGCGCGTTAGTCGATCGATAGATTCCACGCAGCGGAAGTGTGCCGCCGGGAACAGCATTCGGATTCCCAGTGGTGCCTGAGGTCGTGCAAAGGAAAATGATGTTGTTGTTCAGCGGATCGACGGCGATGCGACCAATGCTCCGGCCACTGAACACATCCACCGCGAGGCTGTTCAGGCGAAAAGGGCCGCTCAACGTTGGCGTGGCGGAATTGGCGTTCCGGATGATGTAAACGCCTTTCCCCATAAAGCTGTCACCCGACAACGCGGTTTCCCCAGTCCCGACGTAAACGATGTTGCTGTCCGTCGGGTCAATCGTGATTGCTCCGATGGCCTCGGTTTCCAACTGGAACTCGAAGAGCGACATCCAGGTGGTGCCGCCATTGGTCGTTTTCCAAATTCCGCCCTGAGCCGTTCCGGCATAAACCGTGTCGGGATTTGTCGGATGGACGGCGATCGCGGAAGTTCGCCCACTTACCGGCACCGAACTGTCACTGGTCTGCCCATTTGGAATCGGCGCGGGCCCGAGCGCGGTCCAAGCGGACGCCTGCTCGGGCAATCCGAGACGGCGCCTTTCCTGTTTCTGCGCGGCCTCCTGCCGCTCCATCTCCTTTATGGCCCGCTCGCGGGGGTCGTAAGGTAAATTGTAGGGCCGACCCCGGAGCATATCCAACTGCTCGGCGCGCCGGCGAAGGTACGTTTCCTTGTCGATTTTCCCCGCCATTCCCGGCGGCAAATCCGGATCCGATTCCTGTTCCGCATCCGCGTTAGGAAGCTTGCCGGGAAGCGCTTTGCTCGCTCCTCCCGCGAAGGGCGTGAAACTCAGGATTAAAAAAAGTGCCGAGACCGAACCGAGAAGGAAAAGGAGTGTCAGACGGGTGCGGCGCATAATGAAACTCCGGCTGCGGCTGACCTACCGCAGAAAAAAGGCGTATCTTGTGGCTACCTTATTCCTTCAGCAAGCAGCTCGGCCGGAGCCTCATTATGAGGCGGCCCTCGTCGAGAGACAAACTCTTTGTCCCGGCATGACGACGCCCGCGATGACTGGCCGAAGCCAGGTATCAGTTTTGAGACGGAGTGCCCGTCGGAGATTCCGCCGCGCGTCTTCGCTCTTCGGCGGCTTTCGCAGTGGCCTGCTGGAGACGTTCGGCGTCTGCCTTCAAATTCGGCGCAGGAGTCGCCTTGGCAGCTTCCGCTGTTTCATCTTTTTGGGAACAGGCTCCTCCTAAAAAGGCGCAGACCAGCGCCATCATAACCAGGGTCGTTTTCATAGCCTAAACAGATAGCTGCGTTCCCGGGATTGCCAAGCGCCTCCTTGCCGCGGGGCGGAAGGCCTCTCAAAGGCGCTCCCGGCAGCTAGGCCAAAGCGGGCGCAACCTCCGCGGGTTCCACCCATTTTCCATGGTCGCGAATCAAATCCTGCAACCGCTCCACCGCCTCGGCTTCCGGAATGTTAAATTTCACCGCGGTTTTGCCGACATAGAGGTTTACTTTGCCGGGCGCGCCTCCCACGTAGCCGAAATCCGCGTCCGCCATTTCCCCGGGCCCATTAACGATGCACCCCATGATCGCGATCTTCACGCCTTTTAAATGTGAGGTCGCCGCTTTGATGCGCGCGGTCGTTGTTTGCAGGTTGAACAATGTCCGCCCACAGGATGGGCAAGCCACATAATCGGTTTTGAAAATGCGCGAGCCGGCAGCCTGGAGAATGTTGTAGCTCAAGCGCAACGCCTGCCCGGGCGCTTCTTCCCCCTGCACAAGCACGGCGTCGCCGATCCCATCGCAAAGCAACGATCCGACGTTGGTGGCAGCGCTCAGCAATGTCGGCAAAAATTCTCGTCCTGGTTCCTTTTCAAATTCATCCTTCAACAGGATGGGGTGTCGAGGCGCGAGTTTCGCGGCCAGCAAGCGAAACGCCACGATGACGGGCAGATCAACGTCATCACGGACCGTGACCAACTGCGCTTCGTTCTTTTCATTCAGGACGGACAACGCGTTGTCGTCGCGCGGATCGACCTCCTGAATCCTCGCTTTTTCGAAAACGATCTCCGGTTTGTAATCCCCAAGCCGGTCGATCTTGTGCGCCACCTTGTCGAAGTTCTCCTGTCTGACCACGACCCGAATCAGCTCTTCCCCGCCGAGCCGAACACCATCCCGCTCGATAGTCTCGGTCGGCCGTTTCGAGTACGAAAATGGATCGAACGACAAATCTTCCTTGGAGCTTGGGGTTTGGGATTTGGAGCTTCGCGCGTTGGTCGCGATCATCGTGACCAGCGCGCGCGCCACTGGGATCTCATGAATACTGTCCTCGGTCAGCGATACCCGAATCGTGTCGCCAATCCCGTCGCGTAAGAGCGACCCGATTCCGATCGCGCTCTTGATCCGCGCATCCTCCCCGTCCCCGGCTTCCGTGACGCCGAGGTGAATCGGGTAATTCCAATCAGCTCCCTCTTCGCGGAGCCGGGCGACCAGGAGCCGATAGGCGTTGATCATCACCTTGGGGTTGCTCGACTTCATCGAGAAGACGAACGCGTGGTAATCGAGATCGCGCGCGATCCGGGCGAATTCGAGCGCGCTTTCGACCATCCCGAGCGGCGTATCGCCGTAGCGGTTCATGATCCGATCGGAGAGCGAGCCGTGGTTCGTTCCAATCCGCATCGCCCGGCCCAGTTCCCGGCAGAGTTTGACGAGAGGGGTAAAGCGTTCCCGAATACGCTCCAGTTCCGCGGCATACTGCTCATCGGTGTATTCCAGGATCTTGAACTTTTTCGAGTCCGCGTAATTACCGGGATTGATTCGAACTTTTTCGACCCACTTCGCGGCCTCGAGGGCGGCCTCCGGTTTGAAATGAATGTCCGCCACGATCGGGACGTCGCAGCCGCGGTCGCGCAAACCACGGACGATATGCGCCAGGTTCGCGGCGTCCTTCACCGTCGGCGCAGTGATCCGAACAATCTCGCAACCCGTCTCGGCCAGCTCGATCGTCTGCGCGATGGACGCCTCCGTGTCCATCGTGTCGCACGTGATCATCGATTGCACCCGGATCGGGTTCGCTCCCCCGATCCCGACGCGGCCGACCATCACCTCGCGGGTCGCGCGCCGCTGATAGCGATACGGACTCTCGCAGTAGTTCACGCAGCCGGTTCGACGAAAACCGCAGTCCCGTAACAAAGAACTTCGGTAACTCCCTGCATGATCTCGGTAGCGTCGTAGCGCAGACCAATCACCGCGTTTGCGCCCAACGCTGCGGCGTGTTGCAGCATGCGGTCGAGCGCGTCTCGCCGGGTTTGCTCACAGAGATCTGTGAAAATCGAAATGTTGCCGCCCACGAGCGTTTGCAAGCCGGCGCCAATCGTGCCGAAAATCGAGCGGGAACGAACAATAATTCCTCGCACGACTCCAAAGGTTTTGACAACGCGGTAGCCGTTGAGCTCGAACGCCGTAGTGGTCAGGGCAGGGTCCATGTTCCCAGCATCGGCTGGCTCCGGCCAGAATTCCAGCCCGCAGCGCGGTTACGGCGTGGGAGCGGCCTTAGCCGGCTCCACGGATTCTTTTCTCGGCCCTTTTCGATCGCTGCCTTTGCCAAACAAATCTCCGATATCGAAGAAACTGATATAAAGCATGTAGCCGATGATCAGAGTGGCGCAGGCCGTTTGGACCCACTCGAGAATTTTCATGTTCACCGGCTTCCGGCGGACGCCTTCAATCACCGCCAGAACGATGTGCCCGCCATCGAGCACGGGAATGGGCAACATATTGAGGATCGCCAGGTTCACGTTGAGGATCACGCTGAACCAGAGGGCCAGCTTCCAGCCGTTGTCGCTTTCGAAGAGCAAATAATAAATCCTCACGATCATGATTGGCCCGCTCATGTGCTGGAGTTTTACATCGGACTTCGGCGAGGCGACCGCGCCGATAGTCTGGAGCGTGCTCGTAATGCTGTTGTACACCTGTTCTACCGGATCGGGGTGCGAGAGCGAAAGCTGTCCACCATCGTCCCAGCCAATCCCGATCCGCGGCTTGGTGACACCATCTTCTTCGATCGGGACCGGACGCATTTTCACTTGCAGAAGTTCCGTGCCGCGCCGGACATCGAGCGTTAGCTCATCGGTCGGATGCTTCTCGATTTCGTCGATGAGGGTAAGCACGTGATAGACCCGCGTACCGTTGACGGCGGCAATGATGTCGCCCGATTTCACGCCGGCCTTCTCCGCGGGCGTGTTTTTCTTCGCCTCCTTGACCAGTGGCGTCACCGCGGGCTGGAGTCCCACCTGCCGGGTGCTCTTGCGCCGCCAGCCGCTCGTCTCCGCGATCGCCGGGACAACTTCAATCGTCATCTGTTTTCCATCGCGCTCAATCTTGAACGGAATCGTTGCCCCCTCGCTCCGGACGACGGCCCAGACGACGCTGTTGTTCATCCCGAAAAACCGCGAGACCGCCCGGCCATCGACTTCGAGAATCTTGTCGCCTGGCTGCAACCCGGCTTTGGCCGCGGGGGAATCCTGCTGGACGTAACCAACTACTGTCGTCAGGTCCGATTCGCTCACGGGATGGCCCACGGCCCAGACGACGCAGGCGAAAAAGAGGGCCAGGAGCACACTGAAGAGCGGACCCGCGATCGCCACGATGATTTTGTCCAGCGCGGAAATCTTTGGGAGCTGGGCCCGTTCCATATCCGCTTTTCCCTCGATAATGTCCATCGGAGCGAGCTGCGGAAGTTTGACGAACCCGCCGAAAGGCAGTGAGCCCAGCGAATACTGGACGCCGTTGATCGTCTTCTTCCAGATCGGTTTGCCGAACCAGACGCCGAACCCTTCGATGTACAACCCTCGCCAGCGGGCCGCCAGGAAATGCCCCAGCTCGTGCACGACGATCAGAAGATTAAAGAGGATGACTACCTCGACCAGGATGAAGATGACGCGCAGGATATGTCCGAACATGGCTTTACTTCTTAGACGCTAATTCCCGATCCGTATTTCATCCCTATTTTATTCCGCGGCGAGCTTGGCCGCTTCTTCCCTGGCCCATTGATCGGCGCGCAATATGGCATCGAGATCGGGGTGCGCAACGTTCCTGTGCCGATCCATGACAGAGCCGACCGTATGCCAAATGCGCGGAAACGAAATTTTTCGCTCCAGAAAAGCTGAAACCGCCACTTCGTTCGCCGCGTTCAACACCGCCGGCAGCGTGCCGCCCTCATCTCCCGCGCGACGGGCGAGATTCAACGCCGGAAAATCATCGTAGCGCGGGGTGGCGAACTCCAATTGGCGCAGTTTACCGAAATCGAGCGGGGGCAATGAATTCGGCACCCGCTCCGGCCAGGTGACCGCGTATTGGATTGGGAAGCACATGTCCGAATGACTCAGCTGCGCGAGGACCGAGCCATCACTGAACTCCACCATTGAATGCACAATGCTCTGCGGATGGACCACCACTTCGACCCGCTTCATCTCCACCCCGAAAAGCCAGTGCGCCTCAATCATCTCCAGCCCCTTATTGAAGAGCGTCGCCGAATCGATCGTGATCTTCGGCCCCATATTCCACGTCGGATGTTTAAGGGCCTGCTCGACCGTGATCGATTCAAATTCACTTGCCGGCGTTTGTCGAAACGGCCCGCCCGACGCCGTCAAAATGAGACGTCGAACATCGGTCTCTTCGTTGGACGTTGGACGTTGGACGTTGAGCGTTGAGCGTTTCTTTTGAGAATCGAGGCACTGAAAGATCGCGTTATGTTCGCTATCCACTGGTAAGATTTGCACGCCTTTCTCTCCTGCCTCCCGCATGACGATCTCGCCGGCCATTACCAAAATCTCTTTGCTCGCCACCGCCAGATCCTTGCCGGCTTCGATCGCCGCGAGGGCCGGCTGCAACCCACCCGTCCCCACCACTGCGACGAGCACCATCTCCGCCTCAGCGAGACACGCGATTTCGATCAACCCTTTCGCCCCCGAAAATATCCGCGGTTCGTATTCGAGCGCACCGCGCAACTCCGGCAGCTTTGACTCATCGACGAGGCAAACCGCCTTCGGTCGAACCGCGTTTGCCTGCGCCGCCAGCTTCTTCGCGTTGCTATTAGCGGCCAGGCCGACGATTTCCATTCGGTCTGGAATGTCGTGCGCCACCTTAAGGGCGCTTTCCCCGATCGACCCGGTCGCCCCAAGGACGACAACCCGTTTCCTTCTCATCTGAAAGACAATCGTTTCTGCGGGCCGGCGTTAGTCCAGCCGAATGACCAGGCGCAGGTAGAAAAACAACAGGGGCGCGGTAAAAAGCAGGCTGTCGACCAGATCGAGCGCTCCTCCGATCCCGGGCAGGAAGCTTCCGGAATCCTTCACTCCGGTGCTGCGTTTGATGATCGATTCCGCCAGGTCGCCGATCACCGCCGCGAAGCCGAGGAGCAATCCGAGCACGGTCGCATGGGTCCAGTTCAGGGCGGAAAGATGCAACGGCATTAGTTTGAACAACCCCAGGCTGGCGAGGAGCGAAAAAGCCAGCGCCCCGAAGAACCCTTCCCAGGTTTTCTTTGGGCTGATGTGCGGAATCATCTTGTGACGTCCGATCAGGCTTCCGGTAAGATACGCTCCCATGTCGCTGAATTTGGTAATGGCGATGAGATAAAGCACGTAGAACTGGCCGGTTACGGCGCCGGTCGGGCTGCGCGGAAGGACGTAGACGATTTTGGTGATGAAGTTGTAAAGCCAGAGGACGTAAAGCAGACCAAAGATCGTGTAGGCCATCGTCCGGAGCGGCGCGTCATCGCGCAACCCGTCAAACATTTGCCGGGTGAAAACGGTCAGCAGGAAAAAGAGCAGGACCGCCATCTCGAAGTCGTAGGAATGGCCGGGACCAATTCGCGAGTAATAATAAAAACTGCCGCACAACATGACGGCGCCGCAGATCATCGCCGTGATCTTGAAATTCGGGAGGTCCTTATGATCGAGCATGACGTAAAACTCCCAGAGCGAGAGCATCCCCAGGGTCCCGATCAGGCCGAAAAAGGCGATCTCGTAGCCGGAAAAGATGATGCCCAGCGCGATTGACCAAAGGACAAACGTGCTGGCGAAACGAAATACAAAAACAGAGCGCGGCGTGGACGGTTTTGCCGCGGTGACGCGCTCGAGCGTCTCGGCCATTCGCGCACAATCCGAAATGATCTTCCCAAAGGCAAGCGCAGAAGGGGCGACGAAGATGATTGCGCGCCCGGCTCACTCATCTAGTTTCAAGGCCGTGAGCAAAATGATGCCGGCCCTGGTTAAGCGTCAGCGCGAGCCGGGCCTCGATTTGGAAGAAGTTCCCATTCCCGACATCGGTCCGAACGACGTCCTGATCCGCGTGCACAAGGGATCCATCTGCGGCACCGACGTCCACATTTACAACTGGGACGCGTGGGCCCAGAAGACCATCCCCGTTCCGATGGTCATCGGGCATGAGTTCGTGGGCGTGATTGAGAAGGTCGGCAATGGCGTCCACGATTTTCAAGAGGGCGAGCTGGTCACGACCGAAGGTCATATCGTCTGCGGACATTGCCGGAACTGCCTGGCCGGGCGGCGGCACCTTTGCCCGAATACGAAAGGTATCGGCGTGAATCGCCCCGGTGGTTTCGCCGAATACGTTTCTGTCCCGAAGACGAATTTGTGGCGCTGCGATCCGAAAATTCCCCTCGATGTGATCTCCTGTTCGGATCCGCTGGGGAACGCAGTTCATACCGCCCTTTCTTTTGACCTCGTCGGGGAAGATGTCCTCATCACCGGCGCCGGCCCGATCGGTTGCATGGCGGTGCCGATCGCTAAGATGGCGGGGGCCCGGAAAGTCGTCATCACCGACGTGAATCCATACCGGCTCGATCTCGCACGGAAAATGGGCGCAACTTCCGCGGTCGACGTGCGCGAGCGTAATCTGCATGACGTTATGCGAGAGCTCGACATGCATGAGGGCTTCGACGTCGGCCTGGAGATGTCCGGCAATCCCAAGGCCTTCACCGACATGCTCGACGTGATGGTCAACGGCGGCCGCATCGCCATGCTCGGCATCATGCCGGGCAGCGCCGCGATCGACTGGAACCTCGTCGTGTTCCACGGCCTGACGATCAAAGGAATTTACGGCCGGGAGATGTTCGAGACCTGGTACAAAATGACGGCGCTAATCCAAAGCGGGCTCGATATTTCGCCGATTATTACTCATCGCTTTCCCTACACGGATTTTCAGGAAGGCTTCGAGCTGATGAAGTCAGGACAATCGGGAAAGATTGTCCTCGATTGGGCGGCGTGATTTTTCTGTAGCCCTCTTCTGTAGCCGCTTCGCTGTGCGAAGCGTTTTGCTGGCGGCGATCCGGTCGCTTCGCACAGCGAAGCGGCTACAGAAAGCTTATTCCAAGGCCGCCGCGGCCGCGTCCTGGCCTTGAAGTTCCAGGACCATTCGGCGAATGTGGCGATATCCCTGATGTCCCTGCAGCATGCCAAGACTCCTATTGGGATCGCCCCATTGAAGAATCTGAATATTTTCTTCGCGCGCCCCCCAGGAATTCATCGCGCTGCGGGAAGGCATGTAGAGATCAATCGTGTTCCGGCCGGCCAGGGCCCAGCCGTAATCCTCCACCCGATAGACCTGCCCGGTCGAAATAAGACGAAAGACCGTTCCCGCCGGCCAGCGCGACCAATCCGCGGCGGCGCTCCCAATCTGCGGTTTCTTCGTCACGGTCACCCGTTTGGTGCCGTGTTTTGTTTTCACGAGCTTGGTGGTCTTGGTTTCTTTCAGCGAAAATTTCTCGAGCGCCGGTCCCGAATAAGATGCGCGACGATAATCAGCCGGATCGTCTCCGTTCACCGGAATGGCTCGCGGTGTGTATTCCGCACGGCGAATCGCGCCGGTCGCGGCGTGGAGCCGGCCGCCAAGAGCAGTGTGATTGCCGTAGGGAAGGTGATCGGACTCCGTATGCGTGTAGGCCGTCGTGCGGACATTTTGGAAGTCGTGCTTCGCCAGAGGCGGCTCGTACTTCGGCAACGCGGTCATGTGCTTCGTCGGGGTGGACTCACACGCGCCGAGAAAGAGCGCGCTGAAGGAGGCGCAGAGAAGAAGGAGATAATCTCGATTACGCAACGGCGGGTTATTAACAGCTGTTCACAACCACATGCAAGAGTATTTTTCCGGCCATTAGTAACAGAGAACAACAAGATAGCGGATGTATGGAGACGGCCCTCAGGCATGGAGACGGCCCTCAGGCATGGAGACGGCCTGCCCTCAGGCGGTGTGGGGAAGACAAACAACCCAACGGCAGGAGGGCGTGCTGTCTCCAATTCGATTAGTTTTGTCGATCCCGCTGAATCTGCATAATGTCGAAAGATGCTCCCGGCATTCGACCAGCAGCTCGCTAACACTCTCGCTGAGATCAGGTCTCAGGGGCTTTACAAAACCGAACGCATCATCACCACGCCGCAGGACGCGAAGGTCGGGATCTCCGGTGGCCGGCGCGTTCTGAACTTGTGCGCGAATAATTATCTCGGCCTGGCCGACCACCCTGCGCTCATCGCCGCGGCCAAGGAAGCGCTCGATACGCATGGCTTGGGAATGGCGTCGGTCCGTTTCATTTGTGGCACACAAGACATCCACAAGGATCTGGAGGATGAGCTGACCAGATTCTTGGGCACCGAAGACACCATCCTCTATCCATCCGCCTTCGATGCCAACGGCGGTTTGTTCGAGACCTTGCTCGGCCCGGAGGACGCCATTATTTCCGATGAATTGAATCACGCCTCGATCATTGACGGCATCCGGCTCTGCAAAGCACAACGGTTCCGTTACAAGCACAACGACATGGCCGATCTCGAGGCGAAATTGAATGAGGCGAAGGACGCCCGGCTTCGCCTCATCGCCACCGACGGATGTTTTTCCATGGATGGAACCATCGCCGACCTCGGCGCCATTTGTGAACTGGCGGAAAAATATCAGACGCTCACCATGATCGACGACGCGCACGCCACCGGTTTTCTCGGCCGGACCGGGCGCGGCACGCACGAATACCGCGGTGTGATGGGCCGGATCGACATCATTACCGGCACGCTTGGCAAAGCGCTGGGAGGCGCGAGCGGCGGATTCACCAGCGCTCGCCGTCGAATTGTCGAGCTGCTCCGGCAACGGTCGCGTCCATATCTTTTCTCAAACAGCGTCGCGCCGCCGATCGTCGCCGCCGCCATCAAGGCGCTCCAGATCCTGAGCGACTCCACCGAGCTTCGAGACAAACTTGAAACGAACACGAACTATTTCCGGTCGGCGCTAGTCGAGCACGGCCTGACCATCAAGCCCGGCACCCACCCGATCGTTCCGATCATGCTCGGCGACGCCGCCCTCTCCCAGAAGTTCGCCGGACGCATGCTCGACAAGGGAGTTTACGTCATCGGCTTTTTCTATCCGGTCGTTCCGCACGGCACGGCGCGGGTTCGCACCCAGGTTTCGGCCGCGCATTCCCGGGAGGATCTGGAATTTGCGGTCAGGGCCTTTTCGGAAACGAACAAGGAATTAGCCTAGCCATCCCGGCGGGATTAGCGGGGATGCAGGGCGATACTTGAGCCTACCCAGGTCTTCGCCTTGTTGAAATCGACGCCCATCATTTTTCCCTGGCTCATCCGGACAAGATTGTTCACCAGGGTTGGATCCCGGTCGCCTTCGGGCCAGACGAACATCATCCGGATTTCCGCCTTCGATTTCGGCCCGTCAGGCGTGGGAACGAATTCCGCGTACTGGACTTTCTTCTGCAGAATCCACTCGTGGGGCTTTTCGATTGCGGCCAGTTTTTCCGGCGTCGGTTCCATATCCACGCCGAGGCCGGCAAAGGAATAGAGCGGCTTCAAAACATAGTCGTCGAGGGTCTCGCTCGCCGGAAACGAGTCCGCGAAAAATGCCGGCGAAGTGTGTTCGGTCTTCAGAAAAGGCAGCGAATGTTTGCTGATCCGGAAATACCAGTTCGGGTGGCCCACCCATTCGACGTCGAGGTCTTCCTGAAAACGAAATGGAAGATTGAGATCGGGCCGGCGAATCAGTTCGTCGAAGATGACGCGGTTATAAATCCGTTCGATGCGCACCTCGCGCCCGTCCAGCTCGTAAAACAGTTCCCGTCCCCGCTTCTTCACCCCGGTCACACACACTGGACGAATGCCGAGCAATGTCCTCGTCGCCGCAAAATCTACCCGCGTCTTCTGTTTGTCCGGCTCGATCTCGAGCAGGATGACATTCTCAGCCTTCGCCCCGCTGATAATCGTCCGCCGCAGAATCTCGACGTAGGCGTCGTCCGTCATTCCTCCGAACGAGGAAGTCCAATCGCGCGGAATCGCCGGATACGCCTTGCGTAGACAATGAAGCGCCAGGAGTTGGAACCCGAAAAGGCTCGGGAACGCCTGGAGTTCGATCAGTCGAGGAACCAGCCGGCCGCCTTCGAGGCAAATGCCAAAATCGACCACCAGAAAATTCGGGTGCGCGGACTCACGCGGCACTTCCAGGCCGGTCGGAATGGCGTTTGCGGAATGCCGCGCGAATTCAGGTGTTCGAGTCAGATCGACCAGCGACGTCGCCGCGCGGGTCACCTCCTCGGTGAACTCGCGCGTCAGGAAAATTGGGGTCTCCGAAATTCGGAAGTCCGCCGGCCATTCCTCCGTCTCGTTCACGCAACGCAAGAGCGCTGCGTATTTTTCCGGGGTGAAATCAGCGTTGAACTGGGAACGAAGCTGCGGATCCATCTTGAGAGGCCGCTGGGGCTAGGCGCCAGCTGCTTGCTCGATGATACCGCTGATGTGCAGAGGTGTCAGGATCGAGACAATCCCTCTGTCGTCCGAAACGATTACGCGCCGGCCTCCAGGTGGGAAGTAGATGTGATCCACCGTAGGGACGGAATACTCGTGGCCATCGGAACTACGAATGGAGAAGGGAACAAATGGCGCCTTCCCGCAACGGTCGCGGATGTCAGCAATCATGCCGACAAACTACACCAAAAATTTCCCGCGCTCCATCACCTTGTCGTCGTCGAACCAGATGTCGAAGTCACGGCCCACACAATCGATGTGCGTTTTTGAGACCCAGGTTTGCCCGGTGTGTTCCGCATACGGATGGCCAAAAGCGATGTGGATGCCGGGGATCTTTTCGTCCTGCAAAATATTGCCGATCACATGGGTGCAGGCCGTGTTGGTTCCCACCGCGAACTCGCCCACGCGATTGCTGTTTTCGTCCGTGCTGGTGTAAGCGCGAAATTCCTCCAGCAATTCCTTGTTCGCGCACTGGAGATCGCAAATGCGATTGTTTTCGACTTCGATCCGGAGCGGCGTCTCCTGGATGTCGCCGTACTTCTGGCAAAGATAGTCCCCCACCACGCCGTCCACGACGAAGGTGCCGCGAGAGTTCATGGGAGAGGTGAAAATCTCGCCGCCCGGCAGGTTGCCCCATTTGTCGGGCGTGATGAGGCCGCTCGTTTTCAGCCATTTCAGCTCCGGTGAAAATTCGCCTTCGTAATCGGTCCCGGCCGGCGTTCGGCATTTGATCCGCTTCGCCTTTCGCGCGCGTTCCACCAGGCGCTGGCTGAGGGCATCGACCGCGCGAAAGTCAGCCCGCATTCCTTCGCGCATGATCTGGGGGGTGATGTTGACCATGTGGCCGTGACGAATCCGGTGCTTGTTCACCACGTCGCTCATCTGCATGCGGGAACGCAGCTCGCCGCGCTGGGTTTGCGCGCAAAAAATACTGACCTGCGATTGGGCCAGGTCCTCGAGAACATTCGACGGCATATCGACCAGGGGGCGCTCCGCGTATTCCTCCAGGACGAAAACGGCATGCTCCGCTCCGACCTCCTCGACCTCCGCCTGTAAGGCTGCGGCAATCTCCCGGGTCACCTCGTCAGTAATGATCGTGATCCGCTCATCTCGTTTGAGGCGTAAACAATCCCGAATTGCGTTCCGGGCTCCGGGTTGGAGCTCGGGGTCGATGGCCAAGGTATGAGCGCGGTCAGGCATAGAAAAAGCGAACGCTAGGTTTACCGCGAAAACGTGTCCGGGGCAACCGGGGACCGCCGTTTCCGGGCTCATTTTTCCCAATTAAGATGGCGCGCCGGGATTCGCGCGGCAGATTAGAACGTGGACAAGCTTTCGAGCTCTCAGTTGGATTGGAACGCAATCCGGGATGATTTCCCGATCCTGCGGGAGCGGGCCCACGAACATCCCCTTATCTATTTCGACAACGCGGCGACCACCCAGAAGCCGAGACAAGTGCTCGAGGCGCTGCGCAATTATTACGAGCACAAGAACGCCAATGTCCATCGCGGCCTGCACGAGCTCAGTTCCCGGGCGACCGAAGCCTACGAAGGTTCGCGAGAACGCGTAGCCCAATATATCGGCGCGGCCACCCCGGACGAGATCGTCTTCACCCGCGGCACCACCGAAGGCATCAATCTTGTTGCCCAATCCTGGGGCGGGAAATTTCTCCGCGCAGGAGATGTGATTCTTCTCACCGAGATGGAGCACCACAGCAATCTCGTGCCGTGGCAGCTCCTCGCCGAACGCGCCGGCGCCCGGCTCCGTTTCGTCCCGGTCCGCGAAGACGGCACTCTCGCACTCGATCAATTGCCTTCCCTGCTTACCGAGGAAGTGAAGCTATTTGCTTTCACCCACGTTTCCAATTCGCTTGGCACCATCAATCCGGTCCGCGAGCTCTGCCAAAAGGCGCGGGAGGTCGGCGCAGTGACGGTGGTTGATGCCGCGCAGAGCGCCGGACATTTGCCGCTCGATGTCCGGGAACTCGGATGCGATTTCCTGGCTTTTTCCGGTCACAAAATGTGCGCGCCCACCGGCATCGGGGCGCTTTACGGACGCGCTGAGCTTCTCGATGCGATGCCGCCATGGCACGGGGGCGGCGAGATGATCGTCAGCGTCACCTTGGAAAAGAGCACGTATAAGAAAGCGCCCCACCGTTTTGAAGGAGGCACCCCGAACATTGCCGGCGCTATCGGTCTTGCCGCCGCGATTGACTACATCGAGAAGATCGGTCGCCCGGAAATTTTCGAACACGACGCCCGGCTCACTCAATACGCCATCGAGCGCATGGCTGACTTGCCGGGCCTGCGCCTGCTCGGACCCGCCGGAAAACGGGGAGCCATTGTCGGCTTTGTCATGAACGCCGCGCATCCCCACGATCTGACCACTTTCGCCGATCAACGCGGCCTCGCCCTGCGCGGTGGTCATCATTGCAACCAGCCGCTCATGAAGAAATTTGATTTGCCCGGCACAACCCGCGCCAGTTTCTATTTTTACAACACCACTGCGGAGATCGATCGCATGGTCGAGATTCTGCGCGACGCGGCCCGCTTCTTTGCATGAGCTCCGAACTCGAAGAGCTATACCAGGAAGTCATTCTCGATCATTCGAGAAGGCCCCGGAATTTCGGCGAGCTCCCGGACGCAACCGTTCGCGTGCACGGCGACAATCCTTCCTGTGGCGATGAGATCCACCTGGCGGTGAAATTCGGCGCGGACGGTGCCTTGGAAAACATCAAGTTCACCGGGCACGGCTGCGCCATCAGCCAGGCCTCCGCCTCCTTGATGACGATGAAGCTGAAGGGGAAAACCCGCGACGCTGCCATGTCGATCCTGCGCGCCTTCCAGGGGTTGGTTACCGGCGACGGCGCCGAAGCTCCTCCCGAGCTGGGCGATCTCCGTCTCCTGCGCGGCGTCCGAAAATTTCCTCAACGCGTCAAATGCGCGATGCTCTCCGCGCGCGCCGCCGAACAGGCCCTCCAACAAAGCGCCGGCGAAACCTCGGTCTCGACCGAAGTCGAACCGTAATCGCGATCAATTTCGCGAAGAGGCGATTGGCAGGCCGACTATCGCTCCACTTGGGACGAGATTTCCCCCGGAAGGGTCGCGGAGTTCATATCCAGACCTTCGTAGGTTTCGGCCACGATGTGGTCGACGACCTTTTTCATGTCCTGGGTTTGCTCCCAAACCGCGAGCTGACGGTCGGCGCCGGTACCTTCGCGCAGGATCCGCTCGATGTGCGCCATCTCGCGCCTGCTTCCGAGCTCGTCGACTTCCGTGGAAACAAAATGGAGCAGTTCGTCGATCAGACTCTTCGTCTCGACTTCGGCTTCCCGCCCGAAATCAATCAGCTTGCCTTCGATGCCGTAGCGCGAGGCGCGCCAGCGATTTTCATCGAGAAGCCGGCGGCGATAAACCCGGAAGGTAGTGTTTTGCCGCAGCATTTTATAGAGCTTCGCCACGATGGCCTGGATCAGGGCGGCGAGCGCCAGGGTGTCGTCCACCCGTGATTGCGCGTCGCAAACCCGGAGCTCGAGGGTGTCGAAAAACGGATGGAGCCGGATGTCCCACCAGATTTTCTTGGCGTTGTCGACACAGCCCGTTTTGACCAGGAGCTTGCAGTAATCTTCGTACTCGGAGAGCGATTCGAACGCGTCCGGAATGCCGGTGCGCGGGAAACGCTCGAAAACCTTGAGGCGATACCCCTTCAGGCCAGTGTTGCGGCCGACCCAGAAAGGCGAATTGACTGAGAGCGCATAGAGGTGCGGCAGAAAATAGCGGACCTGGTTCATCACCTGGATTGCCGTCTCGCGTTCCGGAATGCCGACATGGACATGCAAGCCGAAGATCAGGTTCGCCCGCGCCAGCAGCTGCATGTCCTTCACGATCTCCTGGTAACGCTCGCCCTCCGTGATCAGCTGATCGTGCCAATGGGAGAATGGATGGGTGCCGGCCGAGGCAAACTTTAATCCGCGACGCCCCGCAAGCTGGGCCAGCTTGCTCCGCAATCCGGTAACGTGCTCCCGCGCATCGACGACGGATTGGCAGATCTCCGTGCCCAACTCGACCACCGACTGGTGCATCTCCGGCTTGATCTGTTCCTTGAGCAGGACTTTGCCGCCTTCCAGGATCTCCTGGATATGGGAGCGCAGCTCGCGCGTTTCCGGATCGACAATGGCGAATTCCTCTTCGATGCCGAGGGTGAACGTGTGGTCTTTCATTTATCTCCCGAACAGCGGGCAAAGAATTTCAGGCAAGATCGCTCAATGTCTTCTTCGTCACCGCCGCCTGAAGATATTTCCCCCAGCTCAAATTGTCTTTGCCGGGCTGATGCTCCTTTGCCTTGCGGATGGCCATGTCGGAAACGGCTTCGACGACCCATTCGAAATTCGCCTGCCCGACGCTGGCGGCTTCGGCATCCGGCGCGGGATTGCAAAAATCGATCGCGAGCGGCACTCCGTCGCGGATGGCGAACTCGACCGTATTCAGATCGTACCCGAGATACTGATTTAAGGTCAGGACACCTTCCTCGACCTTCTGCAAAATCTCCTTCGGCGCCGACCATTCTGTCTGGTAACGAAGATGATACGGGTGCCGCGGCTCGTAGGGCATGATCCGCACGTTGCGCTGATCGATCGAGTAGCAGCGGAAGTACATGTCGAACTTCACTTCCTCCTGCAACATCATCACGAGCTGGCCGGTCTCACTGTAAGCCCGGAAAAATTCCTCGGGATTATGGAGCCGATAGACATTCTTCCAGCCTCCGCCCGCGAACGGTTTGAAGAACGCGGGCCAGCCGACGTACTCGAAAATTCCTTCCCAATCGAGCGGATACCCGAGGTTGCGAAAAGAATTGTCGTTCGTATCCGGCGGCGGCGTGTGGGAAGGCAGCAGGACCGTTTTGGGCACCGCCACCCCGATCTTGGTGGCGAGCGCGTTGTTGAAAAACTTTTCGTCCGCGCTCCACCAAAAAGGGTTGTTCACGACCGCGGTCCCGGTCAGGGCGGCATTCTTGAGCCAGGCGCGATAAAAGGGCACGTCCTGGGAAATCCGGTCGATCACCACGTCGTACCCGCACGACTCGCCCTGGACGACCTTGTCGATCTTGACGAACTCCGCCTGAATATCTTTCCCGCCGGTTTTCATGTTCACCCGGTCGACAAATGCCGGCGGGAAACTGCCTTCCTGACCAAAGAGAATTCCAATTTTTTTCATAAGCTTGTGGGGCGCGTTGTCTGCCTAACCACAGTTTACGCAGACGTTTTGAAGCAGATCAAATCTTCGCGCAGGTAATAGGGAGCATATCGCGCCAGTAATTCCAGTCGTGAGGTTGCATTTGCCGGCGTCACTATTCGGAAGAAAAACGGCGTTCTAAACGAAAACTGGAAGAGATTTCTCGACAAGATTGTCATGACAAGCGATGCGTCTTGCCTTCCGATGCCGCCGCACACTTTGACTGGGAACATTCAACGCCATCGCGCCTTCCCCTCCAAAATCCTGAAGAATCGCCGCGACGTTCTGGTTTATCTCCCGCCCGGTTATCGGCGTTTCACGGGCCGGCGTTATCCGGTCCTTTATTTGCACGATGGCCAGAACGTTTTCGATGCGGCCACTTCTTTCGCCGGGGTGGAATGGGGAGTCGATGAGACCGCGCAACGCCTGATCACGGCGAAGTTGATGGAACCCGTGATCATCGTGGCGATCGCCAATACCGGAGAAGATCGCATCCATGAATATGCTCCGACGCCGGCCCGAATCGATCCGCCGAAGCGGAAACGGAGCAAAGGTTTATTGCGCAATTATGGCCGGTTTCTGACCGAGGAGCTGAAGCCGTTTATTGATGGCCGCTACCGAACGAAACCGGAAGCGGAGCACACCGCTCTCGGCGGCTCGTCGCTCGGGGGGCTCGCCACCCTGGTGCTCGGCCTTTGGCTCCCGAATTTTTTCAGCCGGCTCGCCGTCATGTCTCCTTCGATCTGGTGGGATGATTGCGTCGTCTACGAAATCGTGGACGCGATCGATGAGGAGGCCCGGCCGCAATTGAAGATCTGGCTGGACACCGGCACGCACGAGCCCGGCTGGGAACGAGGCCGGGAATTGCGCGACCGTTTCGTCGAGAAAGGCTGGCGGCTGCACGACGATCTGCACTTCGTCGAAGTGGAAGGGGCCGATCACAGCGAAGGAGCCTGGGCGGCGCGCATCGATCCGGTGCTGCGTTTTCTTTTTCCCCCAGCCCCGCCGCCGGTCGCAAAAATCGCTCCGCCGAAAAGGCGCCACCGCCTTCTGCAGCGCGCGGCGGCACTGACGAATCTATTCTCCGCTTAGGTAGCCGAACCGCGGGTCGAGCTTTCGCATCGCCTCGGCGGCGTAAATCAAATCGTCGCCCGCCAGGTAATCGGTAAACCCGCCGACCTTTCCCCGCCGCACTTTGAACGACTCGGGATCGCCCGGGTCCGTCGTTTGCAAAATCTTGGAGGTGAACGCTCCGGCCGTTTCCATCTTTTTCATGTTGCCGAAGCGCGAAAACTCGAGCGCGTGCGCGAAGGCCTCGGCCTCGGGCGGTTCCTCGCCGAGAAATCTCAGCAATTCCACAAAGCTCTTTTCCGGGTCGCGCTGCAATTCTTCATAGCGCAGGAGAAGGAAATTGGGTTTGCCCCACCACTCAGCGAGCCAGCCGTTCATGATCTCGATCATCGATCCGATACCGTGCCGACGGTCCCGCAGGACCTCGCCGATTTCCTTTTGTTTCAACTGATCGGGCGTCTCGCGGACGCGCCGGGTGAGCTGGACATAATGCGAGACGAAGGTGTCCCGCGGGTCGCGCGCCAGCAGAATGATCCTGGCGCGGCGGCGTTCCGCGGCGGGGATGAAATATTTTCCGCGCAATTGATCCCAGCGATCGGCCTTGGTCCGTTGCTCGAACCGGTCATGCGTATAAACAATCCGCGGGATGCGTGGATCGCCATACTGCTCTGGTCCGAGCGAGAAGGGATGGTCGCCGCGCCGGCAAAAATAAGCGCAGAGGAAGGTGCGAACCCAGGTGCGGCCGCTCTTGGGAATCGAAACCACGATGGCGTCACCGCCGGACAGTTCCCGGGCCCGGCTGCTCAGGTTCCAGCGGATTATTCGCGGCATGAATCGCCCCGATTGCTTCGGGCTATTCTGTCTCCGCGGCCGGCGTGACCGCAGCGGCGATTTCTTCGGTAAACTTGCCGAGCTTCCGGAACTTGTCGTAACGCTGTTCCATCAGTTCACCGATGGGCAAGGCCGAAATTCGCTCCAGGTTCCGGCGCAATGCCGTGCCCAGATTTGCGGCGGCCAGATCGTGATCGCGGTGCGCCCCACCCTCCGGCTCCGGCACGACTTCATCCACAACTCCCAGCGCCATCAGATCCTGCGCCGTCAATTTCAAGGCTTCCGCCGCTTCCGGCGCGTGCCGTCGATCCTTCCACAAAATGGCGGAGCACGCTTCCGGACTGATGACGGAATAATAGGCATTCTCGAGAATCAGGACGTGGTCCGAAACCCCGATGCCGAGCGCGCCGCCCGAGCCGCCTTCGCCGATCACCACCGCGATGGTCGGCACCTTGAGATTCATCATTTCGCGAAGATTAACCGCGATCGCTTCCGAGATATGGCGTTCCTCGGAACCGATCCCCGGATAGGCCCCGGGGGTATCGATCAGCGAAATTACCGGCAGCCCAAACTTTTCCGCGAGCCGCATCAGGCGCAGGGCCTTGCGATAACCTTCGGGGTGGGCGCAGCCGAAATTTCGCTTTACGTTTTCCTTCGTGTCGCGCCCTTTCTGGTGCGTGATCACAACGCAACGGTGGGGGCCCAGCCTGGCGAGGCCGCTCGGCATGGCTTTGTCGTCGCCAAAGACGCGATCGCCGTGCAATTCCACCCAGTCGGTAAAGCAACGGGCGATGTAATCGAGGGCGAAGGGGCGCAAAATGTGGCGCGCCAGTTGGACGCGTTGCCAGGCGGTGAGGTTATCGTAAATCTGCCGCCGCGTCTCCCGGAGCTTGTTCTCCATCGCCTCGACCTCAGAATCGAAATCGAGCTCGTGCTGGTCCGAGTGATTCTTCAGATCCTGAAGCCGCCTCTGCAACTCCAGGATCGGTTTTTCAAAATCAAGCGGCTTGGATTCCATGATGGAGACGTCCGTCAGTCCGTAATAGTCACCGCGGTCTTGCCGTTTACAAGGCTGCTCAATTCCTCGACATCCGAGGCCACCATCCCGAGGCCCGGCGGAGGCGGTTGGCCCGCAGCGTCCTTGTGGGTTGCATCCGGCTCGGCAAAAAGAAAATAACCGGGCTGCGCGAGACGAATCCAGCGAGTGCTCCCGACGTATTCCTTGGTGCCGAAGCCGACCCGTTTTCCGTTTTTCCACGCCAAAATCTCCGCCACCCGGGTGTTGATTCTCGGCGGCTGCTTCGCGGAGAGCTTCACCGTCTTGACGGGGTAGCGCTTAAAAAATTGGCCATGATTCAACAGAATGACCGTCAGCGCCCGGCGCTGGATAAAGACCGAGAAGTCCGGATGCGAAATCAGAAGCCGCTGCCCCACTCGCAGCATTGAGTTGGTCAGGTTATTCGTCCGCATGATCAATTCCGGCGTCGTTTTCGTTTTGTTCGCGATCTTGGCCAGGACATCGCCACTCCGGACAATGTATTCCTGTTTCTCCGGGGAACGGTAATCGGTGAAGAGCATCTCGATGTTCACCTGACCGATCAGGTCCTTCGCCTCCTCGGTGTGGAGGCCATTCGGAAATCGTTGGAGCAGGAGCATGAGAGCGTCGCGGGCCTCGATCAATTTGCCTTCCTGGCGCAGCTTGGCCGCGGCCTGGAATTCCGGAAGGCTTACGTCGGGAACGGGCTCGACCGGAATCTCGCCGCTTTTCTCCTGCTGGATTTTGCGCTCCGGCTTGACGAAAAGATCGTAGCTAAAGAACGCCGCTCCGCCGAAAATGACAATCGCGAGCAGAAGAACAAAGAGCCATTTCATGGGGCAGATGAACGTGGATCAAAAATCAATCGTGCGCACGTGTGACGTTGATTCCATTCAAATTGCAGGGCGTTGCCGCGGCGAACGCCTTCGCTGGCGCTTTCCAGAAACGCCCTACAAATCCAGAGCCGTTAGGAAAATGTCTCCCAGGCAGCGGGCTGAGGCAGCGGGTCGCCATCCTTCCCCCAGGTGAAGTGGCAATCCTGGCAGTAAAATTCTTTCGGAAAAACCCGGAGAGCGAAAAGGATGCTGGCGATGGAGGGCGTCAGGAACTTGCGGGTGAGCTGCGGATATTCGATCCGCGGCGACTTGCATTGGGGACAGCGGATGGCGGAGCCGATTTCAGGATCGCTCGCCTCCCACTCCAGCATCAACTTGTTAGCGGCCTCAAAATCTTCCTCCGTCACCAGTACTTTGGCGTTGGCTTGCGGCTTCGACATGAAGACCGCCTGTTGCAGATGCCCTTCGTTATGAACGTCGGCCTTTACTCCCGCCTCCTGCAGGCGCGTCTTGAGATGCTTGGCCTTGGAAGGCTCGTTGAATGTCGCGATCGTCACCATAATTTTCGCCGCCTGACATTCCCATCAAACATCAACTACTGGCCGAGTGCAAGATTGTGCGCATTGGAAGATAGACTTCCAGTCTGTCTCGGCGGAAGAGCATCCTGCTTGTCCCAAGAATCGACGGGCTGGAAGCACGTCGGCCGAGTCAGGCACGATGCCTAACTTCCCGGAGGAAACCATTTGTAGACCATCAAATACACCAGCACGCCAGTGATGGAAACATAAAGCCAGATCGGCATGGTCCAGCGAGCGATCCGGGTGTGGCGATCCCAGCGGCGGCGAAAGACGGGCACGAGCGTAAGAATCACGAGAGGCAGGGTGACGAACGCGAGCAGGATGTGCGAGATCAGCATCGTGAAATAGATCGGGCGAATGATTCCTGTGGCGGTGAAATGGGTGGAGCGCTCGCCGACATGGGCGTGATAAACGAGGTATCCAATCAAAAAAAGGGTGGAGGAAATCAGCGCTGGAATCATACAGGCCACGTGGCGTCGCCAGTAACCTCGCCGGATCAGGTACCAACCGGCGGAAATGAAAATCGTGCTGATGCAATTCAGCGACGCATTGATAGCCGGCAGGTCTGCAATCTTCAACAGGGGCAGAACGTTCAACGTCCAACGTTCAACGTCCAACGTTCAATTCAGAAGGAAGACCGCCATTCTGTTTTCATTGGGCGTTGGACGTTGGGCGTTGGACGTTGGACGTTTTCTTCATGCCGCCAGTTCTGGAGCCAACTCCCCCCTCCCTCGCCCGGCAGTTTTACCGTCGCCGGTCCAAGGCGCATCGGTTTGTTTCGCGCCGGGTTCTCCATCTTGCTCTCCTCGCCGGCATGCTTGGCCTGGGCTGGGGCGGATGGTACCTGGCTCGACGCGGCTTCGGTAAGGAATGGCGAGAACGCGTCGTGGAAGAACTTCACAAGCGGGGTGTCGAAGCTTCCGTCCGCCGTCTGACCCTCGACCCCGTCCGCGGCCTGATCGCGCAGGACGTCCAGATCTACGATTTCAAAAATCGCGAGAACACGCTCGCGGTGATCAGCGAGGTCGCCCTCGATATCAATTACGCGGCCCTCCTCCATCACCAGCCGTTTCTCAACGCCCTCGATGTCCGCGGCGCGGAACTGACCATCCCCAACCCGGACGCCACGCCGGGTGCCCCGAAGACGCAGATCAAGGAATTGCGCGCCCACATTTATTTTCCGCCGGAACAGATTTACGTCAGCCAGGCGGAAGGATTTTTCTGCGGCGTCCGGATTTCAGCCACCGGCCAATTGATCAAGCGCAACGATTACAAACCATCGGGCGAAATCTCGGATGAAGAGTGGCGCCAGCGTTTGCTGCTGATTCAGCGCATTGCCGGGGAATTAGGGCGTTTCCACTTTCCCGCTGATCCGCCGGCGCTCCAGGTGAAATTTACCGGCGATCTTTCGCAATTCGAGACCGTCCACGCGGAAGCGACCTTGCAGGGCGAGCGATTGCAGCGCGGCGGTTACGAAATGAAAAATCTTTCCGTCGCGGCGGAATGGGCCAACCAGACCCTGCAGATCAAGCAATGCGAATGGACGGACAACCTCGGGCGTTTCTCGGGGCGCTCCAGCTGGAGCCGCGAGACGAAGGCGATGGAGTTCCAGGGGCGCAGCACCCTCGACGCGAAGCAATTTCTCGATGCATTCGGCTTTGGCCAGCTCTTCGCGGACCTCGCCTTCAATTCTCCGCCCCTCCTCGAGCTTTCGGGTTCGGGCGATTTCGCCGGATCCACCCCAAAGCTCAGCCTGATCGGCCGCGCGGTGGTCGAGAACTTCAGTTACAAAACCGTCCCGTTCCTGAAATTGACCGCGGATTTTTCATGGGACGGCGAACGCGCCATGGTGCGTAATCTGCGGCTTCGGCATGAATCCGGTGAGCTCACGGGAGATCTTCTCGACGCGCCGGACGATTTTCGTCTCCATGTGGAAAGCGCGGTCGATCCCGTTATTCTGCGCGCCTTTACTTCACCGGAACTCGGCAAATTTCTCGGCGAGTGGGAATGGCGCCGTCCTCCGACGCTGCGCCTCTCTTTGCACGGCCCCGGCCGGCTCCCGGAAAACTGGAGTGGCGAAGGCTCCATCGCCACGCAACGAACCCGGTTTCGCGGCGCCTGGATGAACGAAGCCAGCGCGAATGTTCACCTCGATAAGGGAGCGCTCACTTTGGACAACCTGCGCATTGTTCGCGACGAAGGAACGGGGAGCGGATCGTTCACCTACGATTTTGCGAAACACGAAGTCCACCTGAAGGACGTCAAGAGCACGCTTCGCCCCACGGACGCGATCCTTTGGATCGAGCCGAGATATCTAAAGTTTGTCGCGCCCTATAAGTTTCGGCAGCCGCCGAACGTGGTAGCCAACGGCGTCCTCCATTTTCGCGGACCTAATGATCACCTCGAGATCAAAATCGATGCGCCTGCCGGAATGGATTACGTTTTCCTGGGGAAAACGCTGCCGATCGATCGGGTTTCCGGCCGTCTCCTTTTTACAGATGGGCGTCTCCAACTCGGCGATCTCCGGGGCACGCTCTTTTCCGGCGAAGTAAAGGGAACGGCGGACATCTCGGTGGAAAAAAACGACAAAAGTTACCACGCCAACCTCTCTCTGGACGGAGTCGATTTCCCGCGCCTGGCCGATCTTTATTTCAAATATGAAACGGCGCATGGGCGCCTGAGCGGCGCCTACGAATGGAACGGGGTCGGGAGCGAGCCCCGCCTGATGGATGGCCAGGGAACCGCGAAAGTGACCGACGGCGATGTCTTTGCTATCCCCATCTTTGGTCCCCTCTCCGGCCTGGTCTCCGCCATCATTCCCGGCGCCGGCTACAGCCTCGCGCGCCAGGCCAAGACGACGTTCACGATCAAGAACGGCGTCATTCACACCGACGACTTCAAGGTCTCCGGTAAGCTCTTCGGAATGGTCGGCCACGGCGATGTCCATTTTCTCGAGGACAAACTGGACTTCGACATCCGGATCGACGCCGGCGGTCCCGGTGTCCTCCTCACGCCCATGTACAAACTGTTCGAATACAAAGGCGAAGGCAGCATCTCCAAGCCGAACTGGCACCCGAAGAGATTCTAGATTGAAGATTTCAGATTGCAGATTGCAGATTGAATGAGACGAAGCACTACTCGAAAACGACGTCCGCGCGTTTCCCCCCAATCTGAAATCTGCAATCTGAAATCTGAAATTCTCCTCGGCGCGCATATGTCGATTGGCGGCGGCGTCCATCGGGCGATTGAGAGATCGCGCTCGATCGATTGCACGGCGATGCAGATTTTTGTGAAGAACAATATGCAATGGTTCGCCCGGCCGTTGCAGCGGGAGGAGATCAGGGCGTTTCTCGATCACGCGCAGCGGAAGGAACTCCAGGCGGCGTTTGCCCATGCGAACTATCTCATCAACCTCGCGGCCACGAATCCGCAGTTCCACGCGAACTCGCTCCGCGCGCTCTTGGAAGAACTCGTCCGCGCCGATCAGCTTGAGCTGCCATTTCTCGTCATGCATCCGGGGGCGCATCTCGGCGCGGGGGAAGAAGCTGGACTGGAGAAGATCATCGCGTCGATCGACGCGATCTGGGCTGTGATCCCGAAAGTCAAAACGAAGATCGCGCTCGAGACGACGGCGGGCCAGGGATCGTGCCTGGGCGACAGGTTTGAGCAGATTGCGGCGATAATCGAGAACGTCCGCGAACCGGAACGGCTTTGCGTTTGTCTCGACACCGCCCATGTCTTCGAGGCTGGTTACGACATCGGCAGCGAAGCGGGCGCGAAGAAGACATTTCGTGAGTTCGATCGCGTGATTGGCCTGGAGATGCTGGCGGCCTTGCACCTGAACGATTCCAAGACGCCGCTCGGCTCGCGGGTCGATCGGCACGAGCACATTGGCAAAGGGAAGATCGGGCTCGAAGCGTTCCGTTTCATCATGCGCGACCGCCGTTTCCGCAAAATCCCGAAGGTTCTGGAGACGCCGAAAGGCAAGGATCTGGCAGAGGACGTCGAGAATATGAAGACGTTGCGCGGGCTCCTCTAGCGTTCTCCCCTCGTCCTCGTCCTCGTGCTCGTGCTCGTGCTCGAATTCTTTTCTCCCCCCATCGAGGACGAGAACGAGGACGAGGACGAAGAAGGTCTACTTCTCTTTCACCCGCTCGATATGCGCACCCAGCTCGCTGAGTTTTTCGTCGAGATGTTCGTAGCCGCGATCGATGTGATAGACCCGGCTCACCTCCGTGCGGCCTTCCGCTTTTAACCCCGCCAGGACCAATGCCGCTGAGGCCCGCAGATCGCTGGCCATCACCGGCGCGCCGAACAAGCGATCGACGCCCGTGATAATCGCGCTCGCCCCTTCGAGCTGCATGTGCGCCCCCATCCGTTTGAGCTCGGCGATGTGCATGTAACGTTGCGGGAAAATATTCTCCGTGATTACGCTGATTCCCTCCGTGGTCGAAAGGAGGGCGCACATCTGCGCCTGCATATCGGTCGGAAAACCCGGATAGGGCTCCGTCGCCAGCTCGACCGGCTTCGTGGTTCCGTTTGGCGAAACCGTGATTGAATTTTCCGCCCATTGAATTTGATGACCGCACGCCGTCAGCGCATCGGTGACCGCCGTCAGGTGGTCGCGATTCACCCGCTTCACCGTCACGCCCTTGCCGCAAATTGCGCCGGCCACCAGGAACGTTCCTGCCTCGATCCGGTCCGGGATGACGTCGTGCTCGGCGCCGTGCAATTCTTTTACGCCCTCGATAATCAACCGCCGCGTGCCCGCGCCTTCGATCTTCGCGCCCATTTTGTTGAGAAAATTCGCGAGGTCCACGACCTCGGGCTCAGTCGCAGCTCCCTCGATCACGGTGATACCTTCAGCCAGGGCCGCGGCCATCATCACGTTGTCGGTGCCAAGAACGGTCGGCCCGAACTTGCCGGTCAGATTCACGACGGCGCCTTTCAGTTTTGGCGCGAACACTTTCACATTGCCACCTTCCACGCGGACTGCCGCGCCGAGGGCTTCGAATCCCTTCAAATGCAGATCGATCGGCCGATCGCCAATGACACAGCCGCCCGGGAGCGAAACGGTGGCTTCGTTGCAGCGGCCAAGGAGCGGTCCGAGCACGCAGACTGACGCCCGCATCTTCCGGACGACGTCGTAGGGCGCGACCGATTCCACTTTCTCAGCAGTGACCGTGACGGTCCCGCTGGCTCGTTCCACTTGCGCACCGAGATGCGTCAGGATTTGGAGCATGTAATGCAGATCGCTCAGGTCCGGCACGCGATGGAGGATGCATGGCTCGCGAGTCAGAAGCGTCGCGGCCACGATCGGCAGGGCCGAGTTTTTCGAGCCGCTGATCTTGATCGAACCGGACAGCGGTTGTCCGCCATGAATGACAATCTTATCCATACCGCCCAAAAAGGAATCGTGTCACACCGCCATAATCGCGCATTTGTTCGATGTCGTGATAATTCTTTTCTGCCATCAACGCCGCCAAATCGTCCGCCTGCCCCAACCCTAGTTCAAGCGCCAGCAAACCGCCCGGCGCAAGATAAGACGGGGCCGCTTCAATCAGCTTGCGCACAATTTCGTCCCCCCGTTCCCCACCGAAAAGCGCGATCTCCGGATCGTGCCGCACTTCGCGCGAAAGCGTCGCCCGATCCGTCTCCGCGACATAAGGCAGGTTCGCGACGATCAGGTCATATACGTCACTGACGTATGTCAGCAGCTCGCTCTTAAGAAAGGTTACGCGGTCAGTTAGACCAAGCCGTTCGGCGTTTTCGTGCGCCAACGCAAGCGCATCGTCGGAGACATCTGTTGCCGTTACTTTTGCCCCAGGAAATTTCGCCGCGAGGCTGAGGGCGATCACTCCGCTGCCAGTGCCGACGTCCAGAAATTTCGATTCTCGATTCTCGATTCTCGATTGGAGCAGCTCCACGAGGTGCTCCGTCTCCGGCCGCGGAACCAAAGCTCGCTTGTCGCAAAGGAAGACCTGTCCCGCGAACTCCACGGTGCCGAGCAAATGCTGGAGCGGTTCTCCCTGGCCGCGGCGCCTGACCAATTCGCGCAGGGGCGCCAATTCCGTTTCCACCAGAGGGCGTTCAAACTCGAGATAGAGTTCGAGCCGTTTCCGCCCCAGAACATGCGCGAGCAAATGCTCCGCGTTCAACCGCGGACTCTCCACTCCGCGCTTGTTAAAGTAGGCAGTTGTCGTTTGGAGCAATTCCAGGACGGTCATCGGCTCGCTATTGGTGGAGCAGGCCAAGACCGGCGTCCAAGCCGAAGTTGATAATTACCGAAAATAACGGATTATGTCCTCTTGCGGCCCCCCCAGGTTTCGCCTCATGAAGTATCTCCTCATTATTCTCGCCCTCGCGTGGTCGAGCAGTGCAGCCATCGCTGAAACTTTTACGGTAACCAATACGAATAATTCCGGACCCGGATCGCTTTACGAGGCGATCAATGCCGGGAGCAACTCACCCGGTGGCGCCGTAATCAATTTCAATATCCCCGGCTCCGGCGTTCATGTCATCGACGTCGGCGCTAATCCTTTGCCCAAAGTCAAGAACGTCATCATCGATGGTTATTCGCAGCCGGGCGCTCATCCGAACACGCTCGCGCTCGGCGACGACGCGGTCATTCTCATCCAGATCGACGGCGGCGGAGTCGCGGGACGATACGGCTTCTGGGTGCTTGGCTTTAGCCAAATTCGCGGCCTGGCGATCACCCGCTGCGACACCGCGATTGCGGCGCTCGATCCATTCGATGGAAATCTGTTTGACGGCAATTTCATAGGGATTGAGGCCGCCGCTCATTCCGCTGCTCCAAACAGAGTCGGAATATTTGTGTCGACAGGCGCGACCATCGGCGGAACTACGGCTGCCGCGCGCAACGTGATCAGTGGAAACACGATCGGTGTAGGCCTTGGTTCTCGAAATCCGACAACAGTCGCGGGCAACTACATTGGAACGGGCTTGAGCGGAGCAGTTGCGCTGCCGAACTCGATCGGGATTGATGTGCAGAGTGCCCTGAACGCCGGAATCGTCATTGGAGGCGATCACGCCTCCGGGAACGTCATTTCCAGTAATTCCTACGGCGTTCGTCTCGGTTACCCGTTTAGAGCGCCGGATGGTCATCCCGTCAGCAACCCGGGCAATTACGTTACTGTTAGTGGCAATCTCATCGGCACCACGGCGGACGGACAGGGCCGGCTCGGGAACCGTTATCAGGGCATCGCCATTTTCGACGGCGTGGATAACACCATTGGCGGGTCGGATCCCGCCAGCGGCAACACGATCGCGTTCAACGGCGCGCAAGGCATCAGCGTCGAAAACTTCGCCGGAAGCGCCTCGGGAAACCGCATCCTTTCGAATTCCATTTACGCCAACGGCATTTGCAATATCGACCTCGATGCTGATGGCCCGACACCGAACGATCCGATGGACACCGATGACGGTCCTAATCACCGGCAAAATTTTCCGGTCATCACCTCGACTTACTTCTCCACCAAGGGCACGGCAATTGATGGGTACCTGAATTCGACCCCGAACACTGAGTTCAGGATCGAATTCTTCGGTGAGAGCCAGGATTACCTGGATCCCAGCCAGAGCTTTCTGGGCTCCACCATCGTCACGACCGACAATAACGGCAACGCGCCCTTCTTTGCCAGCGTCCCGACGCCCGCCGGCTACGTCAACGCTACTGCGACCGATCCGGCCGGAAACACGTCCGAGTTTTTCCTGCGCGAGTCCAGGTTTCGTAATCTTTCGACGCGCGGTCGAGTTGAACCCGGCGATAACGCGCTCATCGGCGGCATTACTGCTTCCGGACTTCCAAAGGCCGGATCAAAAATTATCGTCCGGGCAATCGGTCCATCCCTGGCCGCAAACGGTTCCCCGCTGGCCGGCCGCCTGGAAGATCCGACGTTGGAAATTTACGGAAGAAATGGACTCATTGGATCGAATGATAACTGGCGGGACGATCCAAATACTGCAGCTGACCTCCAAAAATACGGCTTGGCCCCAGCAAATGACTTGGAGGCAGCGGGCGAGATTGATCCTGGAATTGGAGGACAGTTTACCGTGGTCGTCCGTGGTAAAAATAACTCCGGTGGTATTGGCGTTGTTGAATTCTACGACGTCACCGGTACGAGGATGCATCTCGTGAATGTCAGCACACGCGGGCTCGTTCAAAGCGGCGACAATGTGATGATCGGTGGGTTCATCGCGGCTGATGGCAATGGCCAGACCCCCTTTGTCCTGCGCGCGCTCGGACCGTCGCTTTCCAACTTCGGAATTCAGAATTCTCTGCCGGACCCGGTGCTCGAGTTGCACGATTCGAACGGCGAGACGCTGGCAATCAATGACAATTGGCAGGAAGACCCGTTGCAGGAAGACAACGTCAACGCAGCTGGCCTGGCTCCAAGTGATCCAAAGGAATCAGCGATGCTAATGATGCTGCCGCCCGGAGCTTATACCGCGATTGTTCGAGGAAACGACGGCGGAACTGGGGTCGCGCTCGTCGAAGTTTACCAGCTGCCGTAACGGCGCTCCCTGACCGCGGCGTCTGACCAATTCCCGCAAAGGTGCCAATTCCGCCTCCGTCAGGGGACGCTCAAACTCGAGATAGAGTTCGAGCCGCTTTCGCCCCAGAACGTGCGCGAGCAAATGCTCCGCGTTTAGCCGCGGGCTCTCCACGCCGTGCTTCTGGAAGCAGCCGGTGGTCGATTGCAGGACTTCCAAGACCGTCATGTTTGCCGCCGCCGAAGGTATTCGTCCCTGAATCCTTCGAGACGCTCGACGTCACTTAGGTCTTTCGTGCGTCCGGTCGCCCGTTTGCTTGCAATGACGTCATCCAGCGAAGCGATGGGAAATTTTCCCGAAACAATCCGCCTCGACTTCGCCGCCTCGAAGCTCTCGATTCCGTCCGGTGCGTGGATGAGATCGAGCGCGAACGGTCCACCCTTCATTAACACGATCTCGCTTCCAGTTAGAATGGACATGGCCGTAGCGGCGTCGAGGTCAAACCCGAGTTTGGCGAGCGCGGCCAGGACGCGTTCTGCGTTCTCGCGCGAGCGCGGCAGGAACACATCCACATCCTGACTGGTATCAGGATATCCAAGCAGGATCGCGGCGCTTTTCCCGATGAAAAGGTAATCGACGCCCTCCGCCGCGAAGGCCGTCGCCAGCTCTTCGGCCTGCGCCGGGATGAATTTGCTTTCAGGCATCGACCTAACGCTCTGGCGGACGACCGTAACCAAGATAAGCGGGGAGGTTCGCTTCGCACCAGGCGCGATATTCGGCCATCGTCGCGAATGAACGATAGGGCATATCATCGAGCACCGGTTTGTGGACGTGACAGAAGCCGTACTTAATGCGCGTCATGACATCGCGATCCAGCCCGCGGCGGCATTGCTCGCGCCATGCTTCGTCGTCGCTCATTGCGATTCCCATCTTATCAGAGCGCTCGTCTGTCGGCGAGGTCGATTGTCAGGTTGCGACCGCTGATTCCTTGAGCCGCTCCTGGAGATCGGCGGTTTGGAGCGATTTGATCATCTCCTCCAAGTCGCCTTCCATGAACCGGTCGAGATTATAGAGAGTCAGTCCGATCCGATGATCGGTGACCCGGTTCTGGGCGTAGTTGTAGGTCCGGATCTTTTCTTCCCGGCCACCGGAGCCAATCTGGTTTCGGCGATGGGCGGAATATTTTTCCTCTTCTTCCCGCCGCTTGTCCTCGAGCAAACGGGCGCGCATGATCTTGAGCGCCTTCTCCTTGTTCTTCTGCTGGCTGCGGCCATCCTGGCAACGCACAATCCGGCCCGTGGGAATGTGCAGGACCTGGACCGCGGAGTCGGTGGTGTTCACGCCCTGGCCGCCAGGACCTCCCGCGCGGCAAACTTCGATCCGCAGATCCTCGGGCTTCAATTCAATATCGACTTCCTCGGCTTCGGGAAGCACGGCGACGGTCGCGGTGGAGGTGTGGATGCGGCCCTGGGCTTCGGTGGCGGGAACGCGCTGGACCCGGTGGACGCCGCTTTCAAAACGCAAAGTCTTGAACACGCTTTCGCCAGAAACTCTGAAGATTGATTCTTTTAATCCTCCCAGCTCAGATGGGCTGGATTCCAGGTCTTCCACTTTGAGTCCCGCCGATTCCGCGTAGCGATTGTACATCCGATAAAGATCGGCGGCGAAGATGGCGGCTTCGCTTCCGCCGGTGCCGGCCCGGATTTCCACGATCGCGTCGCGATTTTCATTTTCGTCCGGCGGAAGCAGGGCGATCTGAAATTCACGCTCGAGATCCGCGACTCGTTTCTCGAGATCGGGAATTTCATCCTCCGCCATGGCGGCGATCTCGACATCGTTTGAAGCTGCCAGCTCGCGGTTCTGGTCCAGCTGCTCGCGCGCGATTTCGAGGTCGTTCCAGAGCGCGAGCAATTGTTTCACGCTGGAATGTTCCCGCATGATTTCGCTCGCGCGTTTTCGGTTTTCGAAAAGGGCTGGGGCGGCGATCTCGCGTTCGAGCTGCTCAAACCGCTCGCGCTTACGGGCAATCAGGGAATCAAAGTCCATGGGTCTTCTCCGTAGCCACGGCGCTCAGTCGCCGTTCCGCGAGGCGCCTCGACCGAGCGAGGCGGCTACAGCGGGGTCGCTGATCAGCTAACCTTTCTTCGGAACCCGAGTGGCCTTGGTTCCGCCGTAACGGCGCGCGAATTTCTCGACGCGGCCGGCGGTGTCGACGAACTTCTGTTCACCGGTGAAAAACGGATGGCAGGCGGCGCAGATGCCGATTTTGATGTCCCGCTTGGTGGAGCGGGTATGATAGACAGCTCCGCAGGCGCAGATGATGTCGGTCTCGAAATATTCTGGATGAATGTCCGCTTTCATGTTTGGAAACGAGGGGCGAACTGTAGCCTGCTCCTGCTCGCGCGCAAGGGATGAAATCGCCGTCATCCCAAGCGCACTCAAGGTAACCCCGTGAAAGACGTTTTGCTCGCCGCCTGGGAGGAAACCGTTGCCCGCAAGGGCGATGCGCCGGCCATTTTCGCCACCAGCGGCGAGGTTTCGCGCACGTTTCGCGAGATTGAGGAAAAAGCGGGATCTTTCGAAATCGAGATCAGCGCGGCGGCCGGCCAGGTCTACCCGATCGACCAGGGAAACCACCCCGATTGGCCTTCGGTTCTCCTCGCCTGCCTCCGGCTGCGCCGCATCGCGCTGCCGCTCGAAAAATCAATCACGCCCGAGCAACGCGCTGCCGCGCTCCAGATGTGCGAGAGCGAATGGACGCAAGAGCGGCCGGCATTACTAAAACTGACTTCGGGCACGACGGCGGCGCCGCGTGCGATCCGTTTCCGCAGCGAACAGCTCCTGGCCGATTGCGTCCAGATTTGCCAGACGATGGGCCTGACGGACGACGATGTGAATTTCGCCGTCATCCCGCTCTCGCATTCGTACGGCTTCAGCAATTTGGTGACGCCGCTCCTGGTGTTCGGCATCCCGCTGGTGCTGAGTCGCGACCGGATGCCCCGCGCGGTGCTGGACGATCTCGCGCGCACGGGGGCGACCGTTTTCCCCGGCATGCCCATCTTCTACCAGGCGTTTTGCGAATTGGAGAAAGCGCCACCGCTCCCCAAACTGCGGCTTTGCATTTCGGCTGGCGCACCGTTGCCCCTGGAGATCGCGCACAAGTTCCGCGACAAATTCGGCCGCTCGATCCATTCCTTCTACGGTTCTTCAGAGTGCGGCGGCATTTGTTACGACCGCGAGGCGAGTTTGCTCGAACCCGGTTTTGTCGGAACGCCGATGGAAGGTATCCACCTGGACGTGATCGAACCGGAATTACCGGCCAGCCGAATCCGGGTTCAAAGCCAGGCAGCCGGTGACGGCTATTTCCCGGACCCGGAGCCGGAGAAACTTGGCCGTGGCTACTTTGTTCCCGACGATCTCCTGAGCCGGACCGAGAGCGGCTACCGGATCGTCGGACGCATCTCGGACGTTATCAATGTCGCCGGGAAAAAAGTGAATCCCGCGGAAGTAGAGGCGGAGCTGTTGCACTTTTCCGGAGTCCGCGCCGCGGTGGTTTTCGGCCGTGGTTCAACCCTGCGGAACGAAGAGGTCGCGGCCTGTGTGGTGGCGAGCGAAGGCGTCCGGGAAACGGATTTGCTCGATTTTTGCCGGGGACGGCTGAGCGGCTGGCAGGTGCCGAAGCGGATCTTTTTCGTCGAAGAGATTCCGGTGAATGAGCGGGGCAAAGTCAGTCGCCGCGAGTTGGCGCAACGCTTTGGCTCCTAAGTGATTTGGGCTGAGAGACACCCACTTCCCATTTGGGCTCCGAATTAGAGGGTAAATAAGGAAACCATCATGCGAACAATTCTACTCTCTTTCATTACGGCAATCGTCCTTCTGGGCGCATTCAGCAGCTGCTCGACCAGCGTCAAGACCGATAGCGGCCACGGCGTCACCGCCGGCGTCCACTAGCCCCGGCGCATTGAGGACCGCTGGAGCCGGCGCTCCATCGCACCGGTCGAGGGTCGCTTCTTTCCGTAACGCCCTGAGGGGCAGGCGGTCTCCAAAATTGCGTGGAAGAAAAACTGCTTTCCATTTTGTCGGAAGCAGGCATCTCTAATTAGGGGTGGCGCCGAGTCGAAGCCGGCGTTGGCCCCGCGCCAATCTCCATCGTGAACGAAACGACGCCGACCCATTCCTCGACTGCCGCTGAACACGGCGGACGCATTCTTATCCTCGAACCCGACCTCGAGCTCGCGGAGAAAATCCGCGCGGCGCTCCAGGAAGCCGCGCCTTCCGCCCAGGCCGATTTCGAGGCGACTTTGGAACAGGCCCAGGACCTGATCCTGCGGGCCAAGCCGGACCTCTTTGTGCTCGACGCCGACGCCGTTCCCGATGTCGGCCAGGAATTCCTTTACGACCTGCGAACGAGCCATCCGAACGCTCGCGCTATCGTTCTCACCGGGACCCATTTCGCCACCCATCGCGAACAAGCGGCTGGGCTCGGCGCCATCCACTTTCTGGAAAAGCCGTTCCCACACGGCGATTTCGTCGATCTGGTCCAGGCGCTCCTTTCGCCTGCGAGCACACCGGAGAGCGAAAAATTTCAAGGGACGCTAAGCGATCTCCACCTCGCCGACATCATTCAGCTCAAATGCATGAGCGGTTCCTCGGCGGCCCTGCAATTCACCGGACCTCAGGGTGAAAAAGCGCGAGTTTATTTCGAAAGCGGCCAGGTGCGTCACGCCACCGCTCCCGGCAAGGAGGGAATCGCCGCCTTTAATGAAATTGTGAACTGGAAGGGCGGCCAGATTTCCGAAGTCTCCGGCGCTGGCACAAGCCCGCGCACGATTGATCTCGACTGGCAAATTCTCCTGATGGAGGCCGTACGGAAAATGGACGAAACGCGCGGAACTGAAACTGCGGCGACTTCCGCGTCCGCCTCGGGCGGTCGGAAAGTGCTCGTTATCGACGACAGCCTGATGCTCCTCAGTTTCGTGAAAGAGATATTGGCGGAAGCAAATTATCAGGTCACGACCGCGGCCACGGCGCAAGAAGGGCTCTCCTCCGCCGCGAGCGATGCGCCCGATTTGATCCTGCTCGACTACATTTTGCCCGACATGAAAGGTGACGAAGTCTGCGAGCGGCTCGGGCAGGATCCGGTGACCGCAAAAGTGCCGATCGTTTACATGTCGGGTTTCGGAACAGACCTTCAACCGGAGCAAATTAAGAGCGCCAGTGTGATCGGATCGTTGAACAAACCGTTCACATCTGATCTGTTAATAAAAACGGTGGAAAATTACATGCCCAAGCAGACGAGCGAGCCAGCAGAGCCGGAGATCAAGCCGGCCGCCGAAGAACAGTTTCCCGCCGCGGCGGAACCAGCCCCGATCTGGGACCAACCGACGCCACTGGCAAACGAAGCGCCAGCCTGGACGGAGCCCGTCTGGTCACAACCGGCGCCGGAGCCCGTCGCCGCAAACGAGCCGGCCTGGCCCGAACCCACCGAAAACATTTCAACCCCAAGCGAAGCCGTTCCACCGGCAACCGAAACCATTTTGCCCGCCAGCGAAGCCGTTTCTCCCGCGCCAACTGAAGCTGCCGAGACGGCCGGAATCGCCTCGGCTGCGGGAGCAACCAGCGACGCCTGGTGGAGCGCACCAGTCTCCTCCTCATCCACCTTTCCGGCCGCCCAGCCTGCCGCCGCCCTCGGGGGGTTTGAAGCGCCGGTCGCGCAGCCCGTAACGGCGGCCGAGACCGAAGAACCACTGCCGGTCAACGGCGCCTTCTTTTCCGGCGACACCAGCTTTTTTTCGCTAAACGGCGCGCTCCACACAATCGGGAAGGAAAAGCTTACCGGAACGCTTCGTTCCTTCTGGAACAAAGCGACCGTCGATCTGCTCGCCAAAGAGGGCGAGATCATTCTCGTTACCACCCGCGATCCGGCCCTCTATTGCCCGGAAGCGCCGATCACGCTCGTCAATGTGGACGCAGAACAAACCGAACAAGGCCGCGCGGAACAAAGGGAATCGGGTTGCCCACTCTTTCTGACTCTGGCCAGCCAGGGACAGATCCTGCGCGAGCCGGCGGTGCAATTGGTCCAGCATTACGGCCAGAAACTTTTCGCGCAGCTTTGGACGGCGAAAAGAGTCCGCTTCGTCTTCGAACAAAGCGAAACGCTGCCGGATTATTGCAACGACGTGCCGGGCGAACCCGATATTGACCACTGGATGCTGACGACCTTGCGTTGCATCCAATTTCAAGAGCTTGGATCCACCAAGGAGATCGAGTCGGGCTCCATCCCGGCTTACACCCGGGACGGGTACGATCGGGTCCAAAAGCTCCGTCTCACGGTCGCCGAAGCGCAGTTCGCCTCGCAATTCAACGGCGTTCGTTCTGTTGCCCAGATCGCGAAAAATCTTCGGCTGGATTTCAAATTTGCGCGGCTCACCCTGTTTCGCTTCCTCGCCCTCGAGATCGTGGAATGCTGGCCCCCGGCGGTCGCGGACGGGAAACAAGAAAAACGCGGCTTCTTCCAAAAGCTCGGCTTTGGCGAATAGAACGCGGCGGGTGAGGGATGCAGGCGAAAACGGAATCTTCGACGCCGGAAGAGCCGTCGAACATTGTTGAGCTGCCGGGCGCGTCTGAGAACGGCCAGCACTCTCGCTTTTCCGCGCCGGAAAATTTCATCAATCGCGAGCTCAGCTGGCTCGAATTTAACCGGCGCGTCCTCGAAGAAGCGCAGGACCCAACCCAACCTCTCATCGAGCGGGTCAAATTCCTCACCATCTTTAGCTCGAACCTGGACGAGTTTTTCGAGATTCGCGTCGCCGGGATCAAGCAGCAGATCGAAAGCGAGACGAGCGACGTCGGCCCCGACGGATTGAGCCCGACGGAAATCTTCAACGCCATCCAGCGCACCGCTCGAGAAATGGTGGCCGCGGAGTATTCGCTCTGGAAAGAGGACATTGCGCCAGCCCTGGCGAAGAACGGCATCCGCGTCCATGACATCAATAACCTGAATGCGAAACGCACGGCCTGGGCGCAGCGTTATTTCCGGGAGGAAGTTTTCCCGCTCCTGACGCCGCTCGCGGTCGATGCCAGCCATCCCTTCCCGCAGTTGCTGAACAAGAGCCATAACCTGCTGGTGCGCGCGCGCACCGAGAAGGGCGGCGAATTGCTCCATGCCATCGTCCAGGTACCGCGCGTTCTGCCCAGGCTCATCCTGATGCCCCGCGGCAAAGGAGAGGACGAGCCGTGGGATTACATTTATCTCTCCTCGCTGATCAAGCATCACATCGCCGACCTCTTTCCTCGCCTGCTTCTGGATGGCGCTCACGCCTTTCGCGTGACGCGGAACAGCGACCTCTACATCGATGAGGAAGAAGCGGACAATCTTCTCCGGAGCATCGAGCAGGAACTCCGGCGTTCCAGCCGGGGCGATGCCGTCCGCCTTGAAGTGGAAGCCGATTGCCCGAAGGATTTTCGGGAGCTTCTCCTCGAATTTTTCGATCTCGGCGAGATGGATTTGTACAAAGTCGATGGGCCGCTCTCGATGACGCACCTCGCGCCCCTCGTTGCCAATGATGCCTTCGCCAAGCTAAAGGACCGCGTCTTCCAACCGGCCCGCGATCCGGCCCTGCCGCCGCACGCCAATATTTTTGAGGTGATGCGCAAGCAGGACGTGCTTCTCCACCATCCATACGAAAGCTTCGATCCGGTGGTCGAATTCATCGAGAGCGCCGCGGAAGATCCGCTCGTGCTCGCGATCAAGATGACGCTTTACCGGACGAGCGGCGATTCGCCCGTGGTGGAGGCGTTAATCCAGGCGGCCAGCGCGGGCAAACAGGTCACGGCTTTGGTGGAATTGCGCGCGCGTTTCGATGAAGCCGCCAACATCCAGTGGGCCCGGCGCCTTGAAGAATCCGGCGCCCACGTCGTCTATGGCGTGGTCGGCTTGAAGACGCATTGCAAAGCGCTTCTCATCCTCCGGCGTGATACCGACCGGCTCCGTCAATACGTGCATCTCGGCACGGGGAACTACCACTCCCGCACCGCGCGCATTTATACCGACTTCAGCCTGTTCACGACCAACCCAAAAATCACCGAGGAAGTTGCGATTGTCTTCAACACCCTGACTGGACTGGCCGGGTACCCGGGCTCGGAAAAATTGCTGGTGGCGCCCTTCGACCTGAGCAAGCGCGTCATCGAGAAAATCGAACGGGAACGCGACAACGCGCTGGCCGGCAAGAGCAGCCGCATTGTCGTAAAATTGAATTCGCTGGTCGACCAGCACATCATCGAAAAACTTTACGAGGCCTCCTGTGCCGGGGTGAAGATCGATCTGATCGTCCGCGGCATTTGTTGCCTCCGGCCGAAAATGCCGAACCTGAGCGAAAACATTCGCGTCATCAGCATTGTGGGCCGCTTCCTCGAGCACAGCCGCATTTATTATTTCGAGAACGCTGGCAACCCGGAGGTCTACCTGGCGAGTGCGGATTGGATGCCGCGAAACTTTGTCCGGCGCGTAGAGATTGCATTCCCGATCGAAGACCCGGCCCTTCGCGACGAGATCATCAAGGAGGTGCTCCCGCGTTTTCTCAACGACCACATCAAAGCGCGCGAGCTCCAGGCAGACGGCTCTTATGTGCGTCTCAAGCCGGAAGAAGGAGCGCCGCGCTCGCAGGCCCAGCTGCACTTCCGCGAACGATCGCGCGGCCAGGCGCGCAAGCTGGCCGAATCGCAAAAAGCGCCGGTGGTAAAACTCACCCCCATCACCCTCGAGCGAAAACAAGCTTCATGAAAAAAAGGATTCTCGTCATCGACATCGGGGGCACCCACGTGAAACTCATGATTTCCCGGGGAGAGAAGCGCAAATTTGATTCCGGCACCAGGCTTTCGCCGAAACAGCTGATCTCCCAGGTGAAAAAAACAGCGGAAGGTTGGAAATATGACGCCATCTCGATCGGTTTTCCCGCGCCGGTCTCCAAAGGGCGGATCATGAAGAATCCGAAGCATCTCGCGCGCGGCTGGGTCGGCTGGAACTTCAGCAAATCGTTAGGCAAACCAACCCGGGTGATCAACGACGCCGCGATGCAGGCGCTGGGAAGTTATCGCGGTGGCCGGATGCTTTTTCTGGGCCTGGGGACGGGCTTGGGTTCAGCCCTGATCTGGCCAAAGAACCTTCTGCCGCTGGAGCTGGGCGACCTGCCTTACGAAGGCGGGATCATCGAAGAATATCTGGGCAAGCCCGGCCTCGAACGCCTGGGAAAAAAGGAATGGATGCGACACGTTCTCTTTTGCCTCAGCCAACTCAAGCTCTCCTTTATTGCGGATTACATTGTCCTGGGCGGCGGAAACGCCAAGCAATTCAACAAGTTGCCCGAGGGAATCGAGCCGGGGCACAATCGCAATGCGTTCACGGGCGGCTGCCGGATGTGGGAAACCGATCCCCGCACCCGCCGTCCGAAATGGAATGTGATTTAGGCAACTGCATGTGCTTTAACCCGATGAGAGGCAGAATCCGGCAGCAGCTTCCGTTTCTGCTCTCTCTCTGCGCCGTTGCGCTTCTGGCGGGCTGCTCGAAATCCGAAAAGGCCGATTCGGCCGCCGCCAGCCCGCAACCCACAGCGAACTCAAAAACCACGCAAGTATCCACGGTTCCCGCAAAAACCGAGGCATTCACCGGCACCGATGCCTGCACGCTGCTGACAAAGGAGGAAGTCCAGGCGGTCCAGGGAGAACCGTTCAAGGAAAGCATCAAGAGCGGGAAAACCGGTCTCGGACTTTCTGTTTCCCAGTGTTATTTCCAGCTGCCGCAGGCCGTGAACTCAATCGTCGTTACCCTTACCAAAAAGGCCGACGGGCCCGGCGCGCGCGACCCCGAGGAAAGCTGGAAGGAAATGTTCCATCGGGAGAAGGCTTCTGAGGAGAAGGAAGAACGTTCTGCGAAAAAGGAAGAACGAGAAGAAGGGGAGAAGGAGCCGGAGAAAATCGAAGGAATTGGAGACGAGGCGTTCTGGACCGGGAACCGGGTCGGCGGCGCCTTGTATGTCCTGAAAGGGAACAGCTTCATTCGAATCAGCGTGGGCGGCGCCGGCGACCAGGCCGATAAGACCAGGAAATCGAAGATTCTCGCGCAACACATCCTCGGGCGTCTGTAGGTTTCCGATCGCCGCAACTCAAGGCAGCGCGAAACACAAGGCGCGTGCGCCGAAGGATCAAAGCGAAGCAGATTCTCTCGAGACGAGGTTCAGATCGAAAAGCGCTCGCGAACTTCCGCGGGGACGCGAATCGGCCGGGCGCTTTTCGGATCGATCGGGACCCACAGAGTCCGCGCCTGGGCCAGAACTTTGCGGTCGCTCTTTCGCAGAACTTCAACGAAACGCTCGAAAGTCACCCGCGTCGCTTTCCCAACCCAGGTGCGAAGCAGGATCTCGTCTCGGAGAGAAACCGGGGCTTTGTAATCGATCTCGTGACGAAGGACGACCCAGCCGATCTCATCGTGCGCCGGCATGGGCGCAGTGGCGTTCCAATGCGCGGTCGCCGCTTCCTGGATCCAGCGCACGTAAACGGTATTGTTGACGTGGTTCTGCTGGTCGATGTCGGCCGGTTGCACCGCCATCGGCATCTCAAAGGGCGGGGCGGTGGCGCTCATCCGACATTGTAGGGCAACCGCTCCGGTTGCCGAATCGAAAGTGCATCGTGTGGCAAAAAGAAATGAGCCCGGCGACATGGCAGCCGCCGGGCCCTTTTATTTTCCTGGTCGCTGACTGATTAGCGGTGTTCTTCGATCCGAATATCAGACCTCACCTCGTCGTGGTGACGATGGTGGCGGTGTTCGCCACGGCGGTAATGGCCGTGGATCCAATGATGACCGTGCTCGGACCAATGGCCCGGCACCCAGATCATTTCATATTCACCCTCCCAGTAACGCGGGCCGTGAGAATAGTACGGCCGGTCACCGATTTCGATGTGAAGTCCCGCCTCAGCCTTGAGGACGGCCCCGAAAGTGAAGCTCGCCGCAATGGCCGCGAGCAGCAGTAGTTTGTTAATCATATTAACTAATCAATCGGATGGAGAGGAGGTGGAGGTTGCCCCGCGCCCAATTTAGAGGCGTGACACCTGCCCGCATTGCCGGCTAATCTGCAGCCGGCTTTGACGTTATGAAGACGTTACAATTTGCACTCGCTCCAGGCGCCATCGCCGGCCTGGCGGCGATCTTCACCAGCTGGTTTTGGATGGGAATGGTGTTTCACCGGTTCCAGCAACTGACCCCGAACACCTGGCGCCCGGAAAACAACCGCAGTTACACGCTCTCCTCCACGATCACGTTCCTGAGCTGCATTGCGATCGCCACCGTCTTTCTCCTCGTGGCGCGAAATGGTGGCGTGTTTGCCGGTGGCTGCGTCGGCGCGTTGCGTTTCGCCGCGGTGTGCTGGATGGCCCTTTCCGCGCCGCTCATCGTAAACGCCGCGGTGTTCATCAATCTTCATCCGTGGTTCGTGGTCGGGCAGGTCGTCAATGCGCTGACGACGTCCGTACTCGCCTGCACGATCACCGCCTGGTGGCGCGGAACGTAGCGATCCAGGTTAAAGAGAACGCCAGCGGCGTGAACCTGATCGTGCGCGCGAGGAATTGGTCTCGAAACAATCCTTGGAATCCGGTTGATCCTGTCTGACTCTTTCTCCCCTGTCTCATTTCCATTTATGAAGCTCTATTTTCTTCGTCACGGAAAAGCCGATTGGCCGAATTGGCGCAAGCCCGACGACGAACGCCCGCTGACCGAGGAGGGCAAGGTCCAGGTCGCCGCCGTCGCGAAACTCCTGAAGCAGCTCGAAATTTCCCCCGCCATTTTTACGAGTCCGCTGCCACGCGCGAGTCAAACCGCCGAAATCGCGGGCAAATATCTGAAGCAGAAAGTTCGCGTAGATCCCCTTCTCCGCCCCGGCTTCGACGCCGCCAACCTGAAGAAGCTGCTCAAGGACTTTGCCGGCGACAGCCTGATGGTTGTGGGTCACGAACCCGATTTCACGCGGACCATCTTTCAATTGACCGGCGGCGAGACCAAGCTTCCCAAAGCGGGCGTCGCTCTGGTCCAGCTTGATCCCGGTTCGATGAAAGGCGAGCTGCGCTGGCTCGTCCCTCCCAAATTCGCCAGGGAATAACTCAATCAACGACCGATGCTTCTCTCTCACATTGGACGTTGGACGTTGGACGTTGGACGTTGGGCGTTGGACGTTTTCCCTATTCCTCGTCTTTTTTCCCGCAGTCCTCCGGTGCGAAAACCCGCCCACCGATCGCCACGTTGTCGTGGTGGTTTGGGACGGGATGCGCCCCGACTTCGTTACCGAACGCAACACCCCCACGCTTTGGAAACTCGCGCAGGAAGGCGTCACCTTCACTCATCACCACTCCGTCTATCCGACCGCTACGAACGTTAATGGCGCCGCCATCGCGACCGGCGTTTTCCCGGGCCGGAATGGGATCATCGCCAACCGCGAATTCCGTCCTGGCATCGACGCCCGCAAGGTCTTCGACAACGCGGACTGGGAGTTAATCAAGAAGGCTGACGAAGTGACCGGTGGCCGGTACGTGGCCACGCCGACCATCGCGGAGCTGCTCCGCGCGGCCGGCCGGAAGACAGCGGTCGCCGGAACAAAATCGGTCGCCTTTTTGCACGACCGCCACGCGGAATGGACTCACGCGGAATTGAAGAATGCGGTGAAATTCGCCGCCGCGCCGATGGCGGCGACGTTACGCGAAGAAACGATTCGGCTTCTCGGACCGTTGCTCCCTCAACCGGCTGAAACAAGCGACGAACGAAACCGCTACGCAGCCCGGGCTCTCACCGAGATGCTCTGGGGCGACGGGCTTCCGGCATTCTCCCTTCTCTGGCTCAATGAACCTGACCTGGCCGAGCATGATTCCACTCCGGGTTCGGAGGCTTGCCTGGCCGCCATTCGCAGCTCCGATCGCAACCTTTCGGTTGTCGTCGATGCCTTGGAAAAGAAGAAGGCGCGCGCGTCCACTGATATTTTCGTCGTCTCCGATCACGGCTTCTCCACCATCGAACGCGCGATCGACTTCTCCGCTGAGCTGGGCAAAGCCGGCTTTGACGCGAAGACTTCGTTTACCGAGACGCCAAAGCGCGGTCAGGTCATCACCGCCCACAACGCCGGCACGATTCTCTTCTACGTCATCGAGCACGACCGCGACGTTACCGCGCGCCTCGTCGAATGGCTGCAACGCTCCGATTTTGCCGGCGTCATTTTCGCCCGCGAACAATTCGAAGGGACTTTCCCGCTGGAGTTCGGCCGGGTGAACAGTCCGGACGCGCCGGACGTCATGGTCGCGTTGCGCTGGAACAGGAAGCCCAATCAGTTCGGCGTTCCCGGACACGTCATCGCCGACAACGCTCGCCCCGCCGGAACGGGCACCCACGTTACCTTGAGCGAGTTCGACGTGCACAACACGCTCATCGCCGCCGGCCCGGATTTTCGAAAAGGCGCCGCCACGACTTTGCCGAGCAGCAACCTCGATATCGCGCCGACCGTTTTGCACATTCTGGGAGTCGAGACGCCGCAGAAATTCGACGGTCGCGTTTTGATCGAGGCGATGAATGAAAAAGGCGAGCGAATTGAAGCGGTCAGCAAGACGATCGAGGCCACCCGCAAATTTCCGTCCGGTCAATGGCGTCAGCACCTGCGGATTTCGTCCCTGGGTGAGACGATCTACCTCGATGAAGGCAACGGCGCTTTCGAGAGTTCAGGCGAGAAGCACTGAGCCAATTTGATTTTCTTCGCGTGCCACATCGACATCGACCCCGCGGCCAACGTCCCAAATTTCCAGCCCAGCACGGCGCCATTGTCCAGGTGACGGGCGAACCGGTCGCGTTCGCAGCCGAGATCGACAAGGTCGCAAGTAACATCGATCACTTTTGGATCACGATCCGGATGGGCGATCTCGGTCCGTTGCGCATCGCGCTCAGTACCCACTCGCGGCAAAACGCCGCTGCCGGGTTCGATGCGCGGGTGCGAGTGGGCGTAGTCGCCACCAGTTGGGAAGGGTTGCCGGCGGCAGGGATGGTTGAATCTCCCGGTCTCGATTACGCCCGGATCGAAGCCGATACGCCCGTAAAATTTGTCGAATATGAGCGCCCGGCGCTGGAAGTTCTTCTCACGGAAAAGAGTCGTCGCGCTCTTTTCATTGAAGCGTGGGGCGAGCTCTACGTTCGAACCCATCTCGGCCTCCACCAGGTTCACAGCCGCCGCGCCAGTTGCAGCGTCCTTTCCGATTACGTCGGGCGCGATGGCGCCATTCGCTTTTTCTATCCGGATGGAACTGCGGAGATGCTCCTCTTCAAATATTGCGGCCAGCCTTAAGCCGTCGCCATCCTCAATCCTCTATCTTCCATCTTCCGTCTCCACAGGAAAGTGCCAGGGAGGGGACTCGAACCCCTAAGGATTGCTCCACCAGATCCTAAGTCTGGCGCGTCTGCCAATTTCGCCACCCTGGCTCAGCTCGCGAAGCACTTTCAATCACGTCGCGGGACAGGGCAAACGCTGTCATTTTTCAGCTACTTGAGGCGGCGATGAACCAGATTTCTGGTTGGGTTGAGAAGGTGGCGCGACAGTCACCACGTTGCCGGTGACAAGAGAATCAGCTGGATTAAGAATGACCTGATCCGACGGAGTGAGGCCCTGAACAATTTCAATCGTCGTGCCAAAGTCGCGGCCTACCTTGATATCGCGAAGCTCGACTGTGTTGTCGGGCTTCACCACTCCGACCTGCAATCCCTGGGCGCGAAAGAGCAGGGTGTTATTCGGCAGAGTCATAACCTGACCTAATGCACTGGCCGTCAGTCTAACCTGCGCGTAGCTACCGGGCTGGATCTGATTGTCGGCGTTGTCGAGATGGAGTTCGACCAGCAGCGTTCGAGAATTGGGCGTGATCGATTCCGAAGTGGTCGCAACCTTCGCCTGCAACGTTTTCCCCCCTTGATCTGGAAACACAACATCGATCGACTGCCCGTTGTGAATGTCGGTCGCGTTAGACTGCGGCACTCGAAAATATATGCGCAACGGATTGATTTGCTGGAGATGGAACATTTCCATGTTCGTGTTATTGGCGGCGATCAGGTCGCCCACATTGATGTTGCGCGCGGTAATCGTGCCGGCGAACGGCGCGGTCACGCGTTTAAACGCAACCTGTTGCTCGAGAACGCGAAGGTTGGCCGCAAATGCTTCCGCATTCGCCTTGGTTGTCTCCTCGTTGGTCGCGGTGTTTTGGGCGTCGAGCTCGGCGACGACTCCTTGGTGCCATAGTTGCTGCCATTTAATATTGGTCAATTTGGCGAGCTCGGCGCTTTTCACGGCCAGCGCTGCCTGGGAGCGGGCCTGCTCGAGCTGGTGATCGAGATCCGGGGTGTCGACTTCCGCGAGCAATTGGTCTTGTTCGACGTGCGCGCCAATGTCGACCTGCCAGCTTTTCAGGTAGCCATTCACCCGGGAAAAAATGCTCGCTTCTTGCCACGGCCGGACTTCAGCGGGTAACATCAAGCCATCCGCCGACGCCCCCGTCTTGGGCGAAACGACGGACACATTTGGCACCGCCAGTTGCTTCGTGTCCGTTATTGCCACGCGTCGCTGCAAAAATCGGGGCAAGGCGCCAGCGACAACGGCGAGGAGCAACAGCACGGCGCCAATGACGATGAGCAGACGAGGTCCGCGTTTTCCGAACAGCGATTTCTTGGATCCGCTCTTTGCTCCGGGTAGTAGAATGTGACTAAGAATTGTTCCGTTCATAAGGCATTCGTTCATTCGCTAGGTGGCTGGAATGGCCGTAGCCGGTCCTGGCGATTCATTTGTTTTTTCAGGCTTCGAATTGTTTCGGTGTAAAAGACTGAACACGACTGGGACGAAAAGGAGAGTGGCGACAGTGGCCACGATGAGACCGCCGATGACCCCGCGACCAAGCGGCGCATTTTGTTCGCCGCCGTCGCCGAGACCCAGCGCCATTGGCAACATTCCGATGATCATCGCGAGAGCGGTCATCAACACGGGACGCAAACGCGTCGTGCCTGCTTCCCACGCGGCGTGCAGCGGATCCTTTCCTTCAGCGAGCTGCTGGCGCGCAAAGGTTACAATGAGGACGGAATTCGCGGTAGCGACCCCCAGGCACATGATCGCTCCCATCATTGCGGGAACGCTCAGGGTTGTTCCGGTAACGTAGAGGCCCCAGATGACTCCGGCAAGAGCGCCGGTCAGCGCTGTCAAAATGATGAAAGGATCAAGCCAGCTCTGGAAATTCACGACGAGCAGCAGGTAAATGAGCGCGATCGCGGCAATCAGACCGATGCTCAACCCGATGAAACTGGTGTTCATCGTCAAGGCCTGGCCGCGCAACACGATTGAAGTGCCGCGTGGCAAAGTCTTTTGCACTTCGGCTATGATCGGCTTGATATCGCTCACCACGCCGCCGAGATCGCGATTAGCGACTGCGCCGAAGATATCGACCACCGGCAGAATGTTGTAGTGCGAGTAGATCGGCTGGCTGTTCGTCCGGGTGAAGGAAGCCAGGTTCGTTAACAACTGCCCGTTCGCCGCGCCCGGTTGCGACGCGCTCACCGGCAATGATTGCAGGGCGTCGAGTGAGTCCACCCGGTACTCCGGCACGCGCACATTGACCAGATATTGGACGCCGGTGGTCGGATCGACCCAGTAACTCGGCGCGGTTTGACCGCTGCCGCTCAAGCTCAACAACACCGAGCCCGCCACGTCTCTCTCCGTCAGTCCCACGCCCGCTGCTTTGACCCGGTCGACCGTAAATTGGAGTCGTTGCAAGTGGGCAGGCTGTTGCACTCGAATATCAACTGCGCCGGTAACGCTGCGAAGCTTTTGGGAGAGCATGGCCGCGACCTTGTGATTAGTCGCGAGGTCGCGGCCTAGAACCTGAATGTCGAACGGCGCCGGTAATCCGAAATTAATGGTTTGGGTTACGATATCGGCCGGCAGGAAATAAAATTCGGCGCCCGGGAATTTCTGGTGCAGATCGAGCCGCAATTGCCGCACGTAATCCGCCGTTGGTTTGTGATCTGGCTGCAGCGCGACAATAACGTCAGCATCGGCCGATCCAGCGATGCCACTGTTGTTATAACTCAAATTAATCCCGGAGGTGGGAAGGCCAATGTTGTCGACGATTCCCTTGAGTTCCTTCGTCGGGACTCGTTGTTTGATGACGGTTTCTACCTGATCGACGAGGTTGGCTGTTTCTTCCACACGCGTTCCGGCCAGCGCGCGGACATGCAGTTGGAACGCTCCCGCGTCGACCGTCGGAAAGAAGTCCTGTCCGAGAAAGGGCACAAGGATCCATGAGCCCGCACAAACTCCGAGAAAGACCGCGGCGAAAACCACCCGGCGCGTCAGGATCGCACCTAGCAGGTTGTGATATCCTTCTCGGAAGCGATTGAAGCCGCGTTCGAAAAGTTGTTGGAGAGCGATAAACGGTCTGAGCCAGAAGGCGCTCGGTTGGTCTTCTTTCTTACCTGCCGCGCCGGCGGTGGTCCCAACCGTAGGAGGATGGTGGTTTCGCTCGAACCACATGATCAAGGTCGGCACCAGGGTCCGCGACAAAATGTAGGAAGCAAAGACGGCGAACATCACCGCCTCAGCCAGGGGAACAAAGAGGAAACGCGCCACTCCCGAAAGGAGAAACATCGGCACGAACACGATGCAGATGCACAACGACGAGACGAACGCCGGCAGCGCGATCTCGCCCGCGCCCTTGAGAATCGCGTCCTCGAGTTTTTCCCCCAGACTCATGTGACGCTCGACATTCTCGATCGTCACGGTGGCGTCATCGACCAGGATGCCGACAGCGAGAGCAAGGCCGCCGAGCGTCATCAGGTTAATCGTTTCTCCGATCAGGCTAAGAACGGCGATCGATGCTAGCACGGAAAGCGGAATCGATATTGCAATAATGATCGTGCTGCGCCAGGAACCGAGAAACAGCAGGATCATTAGCGCGGTCAAAGCGGCGGCGATGATTCCTTCCCGCGCCACCCCGCTGATCGCCGCCCGGACAAAGAGCGATTGATCGGCGAATTCTTTTACCTGCACTGCGTTCGAAACCGTTTTTAGGACATTAGCCATGGCCTGTTTCGCTCCGGAGACGACGCTCAGAGTGGAAGCGGTGCCGCTCTTGAAGACACTCAACAGGGTGCTGCGAACACCATCCTGCCGGACTATGTTTTGTTGTGGATCGTAACCGTCACGGACCTGGGCGACGTCACCGATTCGAATCTGCGTGCCGTCGGCCACTTTGATCGGCAGCTCGTTCAGGCTGTCGATTTTCCCCGGAAAGGTATTGATATCGATCGGATATTGGAGGGCGCCAAACTTGGTCGTGCCGCTGGGGAAAACCAGAGCCTGTAAATTGATCGCGTTGGTGACATCGGTCTGCGTCAGGTTCTTCTCCTGCAGCTTTCTCGGGTCGAGATCGACCGAGACAAGACGTTGCTTGCCACCGAAAGGAAAAGGAATCGTGATGCCAGGAACGCTAACCAAGCCGACGCGAATCTGGTTGAGCGAAATGTCCTGAATCTGTTGCTCAGACAGCGTGTTGCTGCCGATGCCATATTGCAAAACCGGAACCGTGGCCGCGTCGTACTGGATGACGAGCGGCGGCGTCGAACCCGGCGGAAGCTGTCTCAGGATCGTTTGTGAGACGGCGGTGACCTGGGCGACGGCGGTCGAGATGGTGACGCCCGGTTGAAAATAGAGCTTGATGATGCCGATCCCGTCGTATGAGGTCGATTCGATATGCTCGATGTTATTGACCGTGGTAGTCAGCGCGCGTTCCTGCGTATAAACAATGCGCTGCTCGATTTCGCGCGCGCTTAGCCCGGTGTAATTCCAGATGATACTGACGACCGGGATGTTGATCGCCGGAAAAATGTCAGTCGGCGTCCGGACAAGAACGAACGGTGTGATGAGGAGCAGAAGCAGTGCTCCTACTACAAACGTGTAAGGACGACTGAGAGCTAGCCGAATGATCCACATGGCGCCAGCAAGGTTGAGCTACCGATCCTCGAACGGCGGCCAGTCGTGAATAACGTCGACGGGGACTCTGGCGCTAACGGCCACTGCGAAGACCGCGCCAAGCGCTATGCGCCTAAGTAATGCTTGTTTCATGCACTAACTTCAACTCCCGCGCGGGGGATGCCGACTACGCGACCGACAGATTTTGAACTGATCCCGATGAGCTATTGCACTCTGCCTCTTTGGAGGCAGGGCCTATCAAGCCGCCGCAAGAAGCCGCGAATTGGGGAGCAAAACGCCATCACTGAGAATTCGAGCCCGCAGGCCGCCATGACCTTTGAGAAAATCCTCTGCTCCTGGTGCGATCGCCCGATCCATCCAGTAACAAGGGCGGCATTCGCTCGTCCCCTCAAAGCGCACCCCCTGGATCTCGAATTCACGGCCGATCAGCGTGTTCAAGTCCACCCCCCGTGTGATCACATTCCGGCGGAGCGAAGATGGCGGGCAGTTGGGAACGCTCAGAGCGCGGCAGAGCGCCTCGAAGACTTCGAAAGCGAAAAAGGTGATCTGGCCTTTGTAATTCTCCTTGTAATCAAAGAAGCGATCGCCGCGAATGCCATGACTGGCGACACATTCGATGCTCGAGACTTCGATTGCCAGATGCCCATCAGGCTCACGCCCATGATGGCCGAAGAAATTATGGCCGGAAGAGATATAGAGCTGACAAATCTCAATCGTCATACATTTGATCCATGGCCGCTAGCCTCGCATTGCGCAAAATCGCATCGACAGCTTCGCCTGTGTCCGGAGATGGCTTGATCGAAATGACAAGGCTTTTGCTGGTGGGCGTGTTGCTGCGGTCGGCGGTACTATTGATGGGGACGAGGACGTTGGCCTCGGGAAAATAAGTCGCGGTGCAGCCGCGCGCGATCTGATTCGGCGCGACCATAAAATGACGCGCCACCCGTTCCTCACCGTTGAAATGGCTCGTTAGGTCAACCAGTTGACCCTGCTGCAAACCGGCCGCCTTTACGTCCTCCTCGTTCATGAAGACGACCCGCCGGCCGTTGTAGACGCCGCGATAGCGATCGTCCAGGCCGTAGATGGTGGTGTTGAACTGGTCGTGGCTGCGCACCGTCATCATGAGATACTGTCCGGGTGCCGTCTCAAGAGGCTTCAGCTCCGAAACGATGAATTGGGCCTTGCCAGCCGGCGTGTCGAACTGGCGTTTGTCGCGCGCGTTATTGGGCAGGTAGAAGATATCCTTGCGTATCCTGGCGTTGAAATCCTCAAAGCCGGGGATGACATGATCGATGTGATCGCGAATGCGATCGTAGTTCCCAACCAGGCCTTTCCAATCAATCGTGCTCCGGCTTTCGAGGGTTGCTTGCGCAAGGCGACCAACGATCGCGGGCTCGCTCATCAGGTAATCGCTCGCCGGTTCGGCGTGGCCGCGCGAAGCACTGATGACCCCCATTGAATCCTCGACCGTTACGAACTGGTCGCCCGCTTCCTGGCAATCAATCTCCGATCGTCCGAGGCATGGAAGGATGAGGGCGATCTCGCCCGTGATGAGATGGGACCGGTTCAGCTTCGTCGAGACGTGCGCCGTCACGCGGCATTTCTGCAGAGCCTTGGCGGTGTATTCCGTGTCGGGACTTGCGGCGAGAAAGTTGCCGCCCATTCCAAGGAAGAAGCGAATTCTGCCCTCGTGCATCTGCTTGATCGTCTCTACGGTGTCGGTGCCGTGTGCCCGCGGCGGCACGAACTGGAACTCAGTGCCGAGCTTGTCCATGAAGCTGTCGTTCATCCGCTCCCAGATGCCCATGGTGCGATCGCCTTGCACATTCGAATGTCCGCGAACCGGGCAGGGTCCCGCGCCCGGCCGGCCGATGTGTCCGCCCAGCAGATGGAAGTTCACGATCTCCTGAATGGTCGCAACCGCGTTCTTGTGCTGAGTCAATCCCATCGCCCAACAGGTGATAATGGATTTGGATTGCATCGCGATGTTCGCCGCATGGCGAATCTGCTCCTGGGTCAAGCCGCTCGCTTCCGTAATGACGTCCCAGGGCGTCGCGCGGAGATGGGCGACGAACCGTTCAAGGCCGACCGTGTATTGCCGGATGAACTCGCGGTCGAAGATTGAGCCCGGGCTCCGGTCCTCTTCCTCCAGCATCACCTTCATCATCCCGCGCATCACCGCCATGTCCCCATTCAACCGCACCGGCAACCAGAGATCGCTTATCGGCACGCCTTTGTTGAACAGCATCCTGGCCGCGAATGTCAGCGGGTTGCGGTACTCCTGCGGATTCGGATTCACCACCTCCATCAATCCCGGTTCCGGCATCGGATTGATCGCGATGATCTTCGCACCGTTCTTTTTTGCCCGCTCCAGATGGGTCATCATCCGCGGGTGGTTCGTGCCCGGGTTTTGGCCGAGGATGATAATGAGATCCGTCTCCTCAAAGTCGTGAAGAGTTACGCAACCTTTACCCACGCCGATGCTTTCGTTAAGAGCCGCGCCGCTTGACTCATGGCACATGTTCGAGCAATCCGGCAGGTTGTTGGTCCCGAATTGTCGCGCGAAGAGTTGGTAAAGAAACGCCGCTTCATTACTCGTTCGCCCACTCGTGTAGAAGGCTGCCGCATTTGGTGTCGGCAATGCGTTTAGCTCCCGCGCCATGAGCTCAAAGGCCTGATCCCAGTCGATCGCCTCATAGTTCGTCGCGCCGGTGCGCTTTACCATCGGGTGGACCAGCCGGCCCTGAAGCTCGAGCCAGTTGTCGCTTTGCTTTTGCAGGTCGGCGAGCGAATGCTCGCGAAAGAACTGGGGCGTAATTTTCTTCTTGGTCGCTTCACTCGTTAGGGCTTTGACTCCGTTCTCGCAAAACTCAAAGATATGCCGGTGATCGTCCGGACTCGGCCAGGCGCAGCTCTGGCAATCAAAACCGTTCTTCTTGTTGACCTTTAGCCAATCTGTCAGGCCGCGCGTAAAGCCGGTCTCGCGCATGGTGAAACGCAGGCTTTCGACCAGGGCCAACATTCCTGCCGCGACGCGATGCGGCTCGCGCAACTTCACACGGCCACGCTCCTCGGGCGGTTCCGCTCCCGCGGTTGGATTCCTATTTGCCATGTGTGCATCCTGGTGTGGCGGTGTAGTAGGCGTGCCGGCTCCGATATGAGTGGGCCGCTGGTGAACCGTATCATCCTCGCAATTAGGGTGATTTGCCTCGCCTGAGGCAGGCCGTGCCGGGTCGTTGTTCGCGTCGATCATAAGATCGAGAAAGGCATCCGCCCGGAGATTACTCGCCTTGCCTCCGCGAATCGAGGCTTAGATACCCAGCAAGCTGCAGCCATTCGTTTCATTTTGTCGATTTATCAGGCTGCCATCGGCAGTGGGAAATCAGCCGGCGCTTCGCTTTTCTCCAGGGCACTCCGCATCTTCAGCAGGGCCGCCTTTTCTAATTGCCGCACTCGCTCCCGTGTAACTCCGAGGGTGACACCGACATCCTCGAGCGTTTGGCGTTTTTCGCCCCCGAGTCCGAAGCGCTGACGAACGATCTTCCGCTCGCGTTCATTCAAAACTTTGAGCAAGCCGCCCAGTTTTCCCTGGAGATCCTGGTCGCGCAGGGTTTCAAAGGGCGTTCGCGCCGTTTCGTCAGCGATGCTTTCGCCGAACTCGGTTACGTCGTCGTCGCTAATTCGCGCATCGAGCGAGGCCGGAGGCACCGAAACAGTGTTCAGCTTGGCAACCTTGTCAGGATCAATCCCGATCTCTTCGCTGAGCTCTTCATCGGTGGGCTCGCGACCGAGCACCTGGGTCATCTGCAAAGTGATCTGATGCATCTTCGTTAACTTATCCCGGTGATGCACGGGAAGGCGGATCAAACGGCTTTGATCGTCCAACGCGCGTTTGATCGCTTGCCTGATCCACCAAACGGCATAGCTGCTCAGCTTCGCGCCTTTCGACGGATCGAAGCGTTCCACCGCTTTCACCAATCCGATGTTGCCTTCAGAAATCAGATCGGCGAGTGGCAGACCGAAGTTCGTGTAGCTGCGCGCAATCGTAACCACCAGGCGCAGGTTTGAGGTGATCATTCGGTCCCGAGCGCCGTGATTGCCCGCTTTGATTTTCCCCGCCAGCTCGATTTCCTGCTTCGGGGTCAACAAGGGAAGGTGCCCGATCTCGCGGAGATATTTGTCGATTGCTTCCCGGTTATTGTGCAGAGTCATGTGGCCTTTCCTTTAGTGTCTTGTCGAACGACCTAAAATTAAGGCGGCCGGCTTCCGTCCGGCCACTGAACGATGGGAGGATTTTCCCCTACCCCCGACGAACTGCGGCCGATTGCCTCTTTGGAGAGAGGCTGGTGGGATGGCTGACAAAGCTGAAGGTGAGTGCCCTTGCGGACACCCACCTCCATTCCCCCAACCCCTTGCAATTCGTTGTTAGCTGGCTCCCGCCGGCACTCGGAGTGATCGAAGCGTCGCGGTCGTGATGCTGCCGGTTTTAGGCAAGCCTTGTCTCCCTTGATAACGGGCAAGCGCGCCCCGCGTCTGTGGACCGTAAACCCCGTCGATGGCGCCACGATAGTAACCGAGCCTCGTCAATTCCGATTGGACTGCGCTCACAGTCGCATCGCTATAGTTGGCATCGCTATAGTTGTCGGATGGGTAATCGTAGTAATCGTACGGGTAGTCGTCGTACGCATAGTAATCGTACGGCCACAGATCCAGGTCCCACCAGAAGCCATCGATGAAGCGGAACCGGTGGCCGCCAAAGCGGTGATCATGGCGTCGATCCCAGTCACGGTGCCAATTGGCACCCTGACGACCGACGAACCGGTTTGAGTTCATCACCCGTGGGCCGGAAAATCCAGGACGCGCGAATCGGGCTCCGTTGGAACGAAATCCTCCTCGGTTGCCACTGAAGCGAGCGCCGCCACCGAAGTGACCGCCACCACCGAAGTGACCGCCACCGCCACCACCGCCGCCCCCCCGAGCCCATGTCATGGGACTGAGCGCCATCGCGACAACGGCGATTATCAGACTGATTAGTAATTTTATTTTCATACCTAAAGGTCGGTCCCGCGGACGCCGGCAACCACTGCGCGGCAGCGAGATTTTATTGTGCTACCGAAGATGGAGACACGGCTCCCTCTTCGGAGGAACTGCGTTTGTCGCACCTGGTTCCTCCGGTTCGATGACTTTACTGTCCTCAATCACCGCGAGGTCTTCCTCGCTCAACACCAAGTCGCTGGCCCCAACATTTCGCTCGACTTGGCTCGCGCTTCGCGCTCCAACGATCGCGCCAGTCACGGCGGGATTACGAAGAACCCAGGCGATGGCGACTTGTCCCGGAGACCGCCCATGGCGTTCCCCGATTTTCCGTAGCCCTTCAGCAAGACCGAGATTTTGCGAAAGCTTCGGTTCATAAAACTCCAGATCGCGGCTGCGCCAATCGCTGGCAGGAAGTGCAGCCACTCGGGCGCGGGTCATCGCACCGGTTAGTAATCCGGAAGCCATCGGCGAATAGGCGAGCACCCCAATTTTATTCGTTCGGCAGTAGGGAAAAATCTCACCTTCAACCTCGCGTCGAATCAGGGAGTAGGGAGCTTGCAACGACGCCACGCGAGAAATGGTGTCAGCTCGACGAATCTCGTTGACGCCAAAATTGGAGACCCCAATCCATCGGACCTTCCCCTGCTTTTGCAGCTGCACCATTGCGCTCCAGCCTTCCTCCAGGTCCTCGGTCGGCCAATGGATTTGGTAGAGGTCGATTACGTCTACCTTCAGTCGGCGCAAGCTATCCTCACATTCGCGGCGAATCGATTCAGCTTTCAAGCTGCGATGGACATAACCCTGGTCGTCCCAGCGGAGGCCGCATTTCGTGAAAATATACGGCTTGGTTCCCCGCCAGGTCTTTAGGGCAAACGCGATGACTTCCTCTGAATGTCCCATTCCATAAATGGCGGCCGTGTCGATCCAGTTTACTCCCAGCTCTAGAGCGCGGTGAATAGCGGCCACGGACTGTTTGTCGTCCTGCTCGCCCCAGCCAAATTCCCAACCATCCCCGCCGATGGCCCAGGCTCCAAAACCCACTGGAGTGATGAACAGGTCGGTGGCGCCTAACTGCTTGGTTGGCGGCTCGGATTGTCTTATGTTCGTCTCCATATCGAGATAACCCGGAGTCTTAATTCGGTAACGCAGTTAACGGGAGAGAATCGGGTTGCAGCGAAAACTGCGCAATCGCCACGATCGCGCTGATCATAACCACCGCATACAAGATCGTCTCGAGGTAGCCGCGCTTCTTCTCATTGCAACCAACCAGCATTGAATACGTCGACTCCTTTGCCGATGTCTGTTGTTTATTTGTTTTCATAAATTCTCCGCTTCTGTCAGGCAGCATCTAAGTGCTGCTTTGGCCTTGTCAGCTCCGCGATTGCCCCGGTGAGCACGCTGGAATGTCCTGGCCGGTTAAGACAAGCCGTCGCGCCGTTCGCATACGCGATCGCAGTTACATGTTCCGCGTTGTCTGAAGTCGTCACCAGAATGGGCAGATTCTCAAAGCAACTGTGGACAGCGCTGAGGAGTATCATTCCACGGCACGCACCATCAAAGTCCATCAGGGCGAAGGCGAGATCGCGGCCGCGTTTACGAATGATTTGGAACGCCTCCGCGACGGTCCGTGCAGGCAGAATGATGGTTTCGGTTTCAGCCAACGCCTCACTCACAAGGCAGGCGAACCCGCCGTCGCGCGTATAAAGCAGGACAACCTTCGGCTTCATCTTCAGTTCGAATCGGTTTTCCCTGGCACTTTAAGCGATTGCAGGGTTTCGGGCGAAAGGCTACCAGTGACTTCGAGATTCTGATCGGTCTGGTAACGAGCAACGGCATCCCGCGTGGTAGGCCCAAACAAGCCATCGACCGGTCCATTATAGTAACCCAATTGCGTTAGTTGCGTCTGAACGCTGGAGACCGTCACATCAGGCTGGGGTGGAGCGTGATCATCCGTTGGAACATTGTCCACGCTACCAACGGCGTAATCCGGGGGAGCGTTCTCCAAGCCATCTACGGCGTAGTCGTAAGGATAGTAGTCGTAGGCGTCATATGGATAGTAGTCCCACGGAAACACCCCGGCATCGAGTCCGCCCCAGGATCCGTTAACAAACACGAAGAAACGCCCGCGACCTCGATCAAAGTGTGGACGCCTGCGGTCCCAGTCATTATGCCAGTTGCTATCGTGGCGCTCGGAAATATGGCCTGTGAAAGTTCGTGCTCCGTTCTGTCTGGCGGTTGCCTGCTGTTGCGGCTGCGAGCCGGACGGTCCTTGGCGTGGTTGGACGCCCGGCACGTTCGAGGGCGTAATCGGGCGCGATCGGGGCGCATTACTGCTAAAATTGCGCTGCTGCTGGCGCGCGATATTTGGGACGATGGGCCGGTTTCCCATCACTCCCCCGATGCCAGGCCGATGAAAACCTCCCAATGTTTGGGGCCGAATTCGAGGCGCAGCCGCAAAGTTACGGCCCGGCGCGCTAAATCGCGGTGCGCCGCCTCCGAATCCACGCCCGCGTCCTCCGAAGTTCTGGCCTCTCCCTCGGAAGCCGCCGTCACCAGCCGCCCAAAGTGCCGGCGCCAGCGCGAACAACGCGGCACCAGCTACCAGGCTAGTAATTGTCCTTGCATTCATGAAACGAAATTCCGTTCGCAGAGCAGGTGTTGCCAACGCGCTTCAGCAGGATTTTGCCTTCCCTCTTTTGGATGATCTCAGTGAAAGAAAAGCAACCACGACAAGACGGTGATTAGCACGCAGATCGAGATCAGGAGGGATGCGAATTGCCAGGTGGACAGCGAAGCGAGCGAACCAGGAGCAGCTTCCTGATCGAGCTCCGGAGGGAAAAGGTAGGCCAGCGTCTCTGGATGGTTGTCGAAAATGATGACCCGTCGAGCGCGACTTGTTTTCGAAGCTCTTACAATCGCGAACAGCTTGCGCACTTTGCTGTAAGGGGTGCGCATGGCGAGGCGGCGAATGCTTTGATTATCCGCCTTCACAGCTCGAACCCAGTTCGGAGGTGACGCCAGACCCTGTGAATCTTGGAGAGGTCGCGTTTTCATATCACAAGTTTGCGATTGCCCTCAGCGTTCGCGACTGCGCACGCGAAGGGTTCTGAACTCTTTCTGGAGGACGACTTGTCACCCCCTCGTTCGAGGGAAGGCCTTTGCGCTATCCGAAAAGCGCCGGCAGTTTCAAAAGCGTGGTCCAGACACCCCAAACGAGCGGGATCCCGACTACCAACCAGGAGATGAAAAGGTGGAGAGCGTTACCAGGCGACTCGGCCTCTTTATCCATGGGATAAACTGATTTGATCCAGGGTTGCATGATTCTTCTCCTGAAAATGAAACCGCTCGTCGACCGGGCGAACCGAAAGATTGCAGATCAATCCAATGACGAGCAATCCCGCCATTAGGTACATGGTCGGAGCATAAAGTTGGGCTCCGCTTGCGCCTTGCCTCTGCAAATATTCACGAATGTAATTCACCAGCACCGGTCCCAGGACTCCTGCGACAGACCAGGCCGTCAGCAAGCGGCCATGAATCGCTCCGACCTGCATCGTCCCGAACAAGTCTCTCAAGTATGCTGGCGCGGTCGCAAATCCGCCACCGTACATACTGACGATGACGGCGCATATCGCGACGAACAAAATGATATTGCCGCTGTAACCTGCGAAATGGATCAGCCCGTAAAGGAGCGCTCCTAACAATAGGTAGATGGCGTAAACGACTTTCCGCCCGGTGTAATCACTCAAGGACGACCAGACAAATCGACCACCCATATTAAACAGGCTGAGTAATGCGACGAATCCGCCCGCCGCCGCAGCGGTAACATTGCCGAACATTTCCTGAATCATGGGCGAAGCCTGCTCGAGAATGCCGATGCCAGCGGTGACGTTGAAGCAAAGCACAACCCAGAGCAGCCAGAACTGCGGAGTGCGCCAGGCCTGATCGAGCGCGACATTCGCGGACGTAACCAGACCTTGCGAATGGTCGGGCGCATGATATCCGGCCGGCTTCCAATCTTTCGCCGGAACGCGCACGATGAACGACCCAAACATCATGTAGCAAAAATAAATCAGGCCTAGCGCGCCGAATGCCTGCGCGACACCCGTGGTTGTCGCCGACTTGAAGTGATCCATGAGTAACAGACTCAGATTAGATCCGATAAAGGCGCCGCCGCCAAACCCCATGATAGCCATGCCGGTTGCCATGCCGGGACGATCGGGAAACCATTTCACCAGAGTTGAGACCGGCGATATGTAGCCGAGTCCCAACCCGCAACCGCCAAGCACGCCATAGCCAAGGTAGACGATCCAAAGTTGATGTAACCAGACCCCAACTGCGGCAGCTATTAACCCACCTCCGAAACAGAGTGCCGCGGCAGCCATTGTCTTTCGTGGACCGACACGCTCGACCCAACGACCAAACACCGCGGCGGAAAGACCGAGGAAACATATCGCGAGACTAAAAATCCACGCCAGTTGCGGCTGCGTCCAGTCGCCCGGGGCGGAATTAGTGACGCCCAGGATTTTCGTGAGCGGTAGTTTGAAGACGCTAAACGCATAGACTTGCCCGATGGAAAGATGCACGGCTAGTGCGGCTGGAGGAACCAGCCACCGGTTAAAGCCGGGATCGGCGACGGTTCGCTCTCGATCAAAAAACCTGGCGTTAGGTGCCACCGACGGCAGTGGCTCGCGGAACGCAATGGAATGACCGGATATTGAATTACTCGCGTCCATGACAGTCCTAGGCTATCGGCATGACCGCACCGCCGTTTTTTGGGATCGCATCGAACGTCACCTGATCGATCTTCAGGTGCGCCCTCACTAGTTCCGGTGGCGTGTGCGCGAGCCATTCCGAGAACGAAAACTCCTGGTAGCGATCGGCCTTGAACATCTCGAGGAACACCAGGTCTGTGTCTCCCGTGTTCTCGACGTAATGCAGCAGAGTTTTCTGCACATAGCCGACGTCTCCCTCCTGAAAGTCCATCGTCCGAGCTTTGTTGCCCGTCGCCACTACCGTCATTCGTCCTTTTCCGGCGATAAAGTACTGCCACTCGTCGGCGTTCGGATGCCAATGGAGTTCCCGCATCCCGCCCGGATGAACGGTGACCATCGCCATCGCCGTGGTTGAAGCCTTGAAGTTACTCGAATCGACAATTCGCACCTCGCCGCTTTTCGTTTGCCTCGTCGCCGGAATGTCCATCGTGCGAAAAGCAAAATCCTTCGGTGATTTTCCCAGCGCTCCCGCCGCTGCTTCTTGGTCTTTCTCCAGTCCACCTGGGACGTCCGTTTGGAAAATGAACAACTCCTGCTTCGGAACATTTCCAAAAGCTCGTTCGCTAATGCCGAAATTTTTTGACAACACTTCGGGCGCCAGGTGGGCCATGGCGTCGCTTAGCAGCACCGTTTCTGACTCCGAAAAATCGCCGTCGTCGAAGACGAGCATGAATTCGCAACCGTCCGGACTGAGACCCTGAATCGAATGCGGGATGCCGCTGGGGAAAAACCAAAGATCGTTTTTCTTAACGTCGGCAACAAAACTTTTGCCCTCCGCATCGATTGCCGTAATCCGTGCCGTCCCGTAAAGGATGATGGCCCACTCGGCGGATGTGTGCCAATGCAGCTCCCGAACGCCTCCGGCAGTAAGCCGCATGTTCACGCCCGCCAACGACTTTGAGACTGGCAGCTCCCTGACAGTTACTTCCCGGGACCATCCGCCTTCGTACACGCGCTTGTTCGCAAAGGAGAATGGATACTTGAAGTTTTGCACCAGGCTCTTCGAGTCCGTGCTCGGAGGCCAGGTAGAATCCGGGTTTTGCCCGTCCAGGGTTCCATTAGCCGGGCCAGGGTCGCGCCGGTCCGCTCCCGCCACCTTTAAGGCACCGAAGCTGGCAGCGGTTACCGCCATTGTGCCGAGAAAGTTCCGGCGATTGAAGTAACGCATAGCTATATCCTCTTTTAATTCCGGTTATGTCACCCAGACGTCGATAAAGATGTAGAGCAAGACGATCGACAGCGCTGCCCAGACAAAAAGAACGTTTCCCATCCGTGTCTCTCTTGCGCCCTTGAAGTCATTTGAGACATTGGGATCGCGATCGAACAACGCGTGTCGCTTCTTAAAGATGAAAATTCCGACGGCCGCGAAAGCGAGGAAGGCGATGGCAAAGGCCGCGCGTAAGGCCGGAATTCCCGCAGCCTCGATACCTGCTGCCAGTAAAAGACGAGTCGAGGTATTCATTGGTTGATACCTCAAACCTAGGGCGTACCCCGACAGCGTAGCTACAACACGTCCGAAGGGTTTTTGGGTCTCGCGAACGGGCGGTTACTCCGCCTCTCTTTTGAGGTAGATTCGATTTAACTCAAGACCGAAGACGTCAGGAAATCTTCGGTCCTGACCGCCAATTCGCGCAGCCGAACCCCCGTCGCATGATGGACCGCCGCCGCAATCGCCGCAGCGATGCCGGCCAGACCGATCTCGCCTATGCCGCACCCCCTAAGGAGCTCGTTGATCTCGTTGTCCGCGGAAAAGTCTGGTCTCGCGCAAGGATGATCCGAAGGATCGTCGCGTTCGTCGGGTTGAACTGACCGCGAAAGGGCGCGCCCTGATTACCCGCGGCTTTCGGGAGCACGCCGCCGCGATGGAAACTGCCGTGAGTCTCATCTCCGAGAACGAGCGCCTGACATTGCTGGAGCTCTTGAAGAAAATGGGGAAGCACGCCGCCCAGAAGCGGGGATGAGCTTTGACCGAAAGCGGCCCGGCCCCCGATCCACTTCGTGGCCGTCCGCGCTGGGACTATTATGATCGGGTAAGGTCCGTTTCGGTTAGCTCGAGTGCAGTTTTGATCGCGTTCGCGAGGTCACTGGCAGGGCCGCGTCCCCAGAAATGCAGAAACATAATGCGGGGGGATTCGTGGGTCATGTGATTGTGAATCGCGACAATGTTGATTCCTGATTTGCGGAGGGATTGCAGAACAGGCTGCAATTCGTCTTCGGTCATCGCAAAATCGCCATCGACGACCGCGCTATCATCACTCCCCGCAAAGGCTGCCCAGGTGTTTACACCCATGGTGTTGCCAATCTCCATTTGGTCCATTCTGGACTTCTTACCGATCGTAAACTTTACCATTCCGTCCTTGGTTTCGCCGGGAACGGCAAAAATCTCGTTCAACGGCCCAGCCGATACCGAATTTTTCTCCGGCAGGAATCCCTTATCGCTTACCAGGCGACCAAAGCTGTCGCCTGGCTTGGGGGTCAGCCGGCGAATTGCTTTGACGCTGTCGTAAACTTTCCTGACCGCGGCGGCCAACTGCTCCGCTCTGCCCTTGCCTTCGATGTGCATGAAAAAAATCCTGGGCTGATCGAAGAAGAAATGATTATGCAGCGCGGTCACGCTCAACCCGTTCTCGAGAGCTGCGGACATTGCGGCATTGACCTCGTCCTCGAATAACACGGTGTCGCCCATCATCATCGCGTTCTCAGCGCTACCTTGGAACGCAGCCCAAGTGCCGAGACCCATAAAAGGCGGCATTTGCCATCCAGCGACCGAAATTTTCACGTCGTCTCGCGGGAACGTGACTTTGTAGACCCCTTCCGCCGCACTCATCTTGCCTTTGAGGCCGGTCAGACTGTCGATCTTCGCCGTATCGAGGTCGGCGGCCAACGAAGCGCCAAGCGATGCGGTGAGGATTACGGCCGCAATGAAACTTTGTTTGATCATGGGATGAAGGTGACGAAAGCGAGCATATCGTCGCCGCTCGCACGATAGCGAAAGGGCAGACGATATCACCTCGCGATTAGGATTGTTCGTCATCAACATCCGCCGCATCCTCTTTGCTCTCCTCGTACGATTTGAGGAAATCACCGTTCTCGTTTACATCGATGGCCCATTCCTTACCGCTTCTCTTTACCGTGGCTTCATAGACGATTTCGTTCTCCTCGATTTTCTTCTCGATCCTGATGACCTGATCGGTGCCGGCCTGGTCTTTGATTGTTGTCTGGACCGCGGCGGGCAAATCGGACAACTGAACTGCCTTGCTGCTGAGGTCGTCTGCGAACAGGAGACTGGGATAAGCGAGACTCGCGACTACTGCGATCGATAGGACTGCGATTAATTTTTTCATGTAGTGAGGATTGGCGAGCGGCGGGCAGCTTGCCACGGCGCAAACGCATGGTTTTTCCCTCCTCCGGGAGAGGGAGCGCCGGGCAGCCCTTTTTGGAGGCCGGGTTCGCAATCAAAAGACGAACATGCCGGCCGCGGCTCCGAGCATGACGGCCGCAGTCGCTGCGATGGCTATCCGCGAGAGGAGAGAACTCGGTTGCTGCCGCATGACGTTCCGATCCGATGCGACGAGCAGAATGCCGATGAGGAGGAACGGAGCGAGCAGGCCGCTGACGATTGCGGCCCAATAAAGAGCTTTGATCGGACTTACATTCACGAAGTCGAGCGCAATGCCAGTCACAATCGAGAGGATGATCACGAGGTAAAATGGCCGCGCTCCCTTGAACGTTTCATTTAGGCCGGCCTTCCACCGAAACGCCTCTGCCAGAGCATAGGCCGCGGAAGTAATCAAAATGGGAATTGAGACCAGCCCGACGCCAACAATTCCAACCGTGAATAAAGTGGCCGCGAACGGGCCGGCGAGCGGCGCGAGGACCGCCGCGGCGTCACGCGAGGTATCGATATTTGTGATGCCATTTCGGTGCAGGGTCAGCGCGGTGGTGAGGATAATGAAATACATGGCAATATTCGAGAACACGGTGCCGGCGGCTACTCCGAGGTTGCGAGGGCCAATTCGTTTTGCTCTCACCCGTCGCTTGTGGAAGCGCATGACTGGACCGAGGTGGCTGTTTTCTTCCGGATCCTGGGAAGCCTGCCAAAAAAATACGGAGGGACTAATCGTGGCCCCGAAGATGGCGACCAGCCCCGCCCAGGCATCGTGCCCGGTTGGCCAGACCGGCAGAAACGTTTCGCGCAGGATGTTATTCCAGTTCGGATGGAGCACGAACGCGGTCAGCACATAAGCAAAAAGACTTAGCGCGAACCACTTCAAGACATTCGCGATGTAGCGGTAGCGAAACAGAATCATTCCGAGCGCGATGATCACACCGAAGAAGATTACGCAGTAATGCGAATTCAGGCCGCTGAGCATTTCCGTTGCGTCCGCCATGGCGGAGAGGTCGGCGCCGACGGTGATCGTGTTTGCAAACAGCAATCCCAGGGAAACCGCCGCCACGATTGGGCGTGGAAATTTTTCGCCGAGAGCGGAGGCCAGGCCTTTGCCTGTCACCAGGCCAATCCGCACGCAGGTTATCTGGATGGCAGAAATCAGCGGCCAGGTAAGAAAAGCAGTCCACAGAATAGAGGTGCCGAGCTGGGCTCCCACCACCGAATACGTCCCAATGGAGGAAGGATCGTCATCAGCCGCACCCGTGATTAGCCCCGGTCCCAACCCAGCGAAGTATCGCCTGAAGAGACCTCTCCACCGCCTGTATCGACCGCCTTGCGGCATACCCCGCGCAACTCGTTAGGCAGGAGTCACACCCGCTAGAAAGAGATACTGAACAAGTTGATTCCGCTCGCTTTTCCGGCAACATCGGGATCGAGAGAGACGCTCTCTTCCGCGGTGCCATATTTCGCCGGCGCCAGCGGATTGAGCATCTGGAGCGGATTGCTCCCGCGGATTGCGCGCGGAATCACGCCGGAAACGGTTTGCTCGGAAACGGTCGCGGGTCGATGAGCTTGACGCGCCTGATATTTAGACTGGAAAGACGCAGTGTGCTTACCGGCGATGGCGCGGTTACTGGCGGCCCGCCCTGATTGACTAACCCCAGAAATCCAGCAGCCAGGCAAGCGATCAATATCTTTGTTCTCATATCGCAAGCTCCTTCCGTCCCGATCTTCCTTCCATGCTCCAATCGTAAGGTCTTTGCCTGCCCCTTCAGAACCGGCGCCCGCTCTCTCTTTCGGTGGGGAGACTCTTTCCGGCGATACCGAGCTAACGTGCCTGAATTTCGCAGGGAGACTTTATGGCCAAACGAACGTAAGTCCTCGCCCTGCTTCTCCTCCACTGAGTTGCGCCTAGGCTTGGAAAGGCGCGAGGGTCTCGCAGATAACGGCAAAGCAAGTTCATCGTGACTGCGCTCTTGTCATGGCTTCGGTATGCAGCCCAAAGCGCGTCATCGATATCGTGCTCGTCTAATTCTGGGTTTGAGATAATCATAATGTTTTCTCCAGTGGGGGGGATGCCGCCTTCAAGGGACCCGTCTGTAAACTTGTCTGTAACTGACACTTTGGGACAGCCGGGGGCTCGTCTCTGTCACTTGCATAGTTAGGATTCGCCCATCAGAGCTCAGAGTGTAGTCATTAACTCTGCGCCCCTCTGGTGACGTGAATGTCTGCGCCAGATGCCGGCCTCCCAACTGCATGGTCACGTCCGCCTTTCCTCCATCGGGACCAACCCACGCAACCGGTCCGCCCTTCGCTGGTGTGCGTAACGCAGGCTCGTTATCCACCGCCACGCTGATTTCATTCGGCGAAGAACTGATGGCGACCTTGCGATAAGCGGGGTTCAGCTTTTTGAGGCGCTCTCTAGCGATATCCCGCGTGAGGAAGTTCTGCTTCCCCGCCGCCGCCTCGACCACTTTATTCACGTTGTCGCTTTCGGTTGCATCCAGGATGTAGGTTCCGTCCAGGTTGGAGTTCTGTGCCGCAGCGCGTTCGTTTGAACCAAGAAACAAAGCCCCGCACAGCAGGACGAGGCTAAATGTCGCGATGTGATTTCTCATAACTATTGCCTCCTAAGCCAGTGATTATTATTGGGTTTTCTCGAGCGCGTGCGATGCAGCTTCTTCGATTAGAGCCGCCACTTCCTTCGGCCTGGAGACGTAGACTGCGTGACTGGCGCCCGAGACTTCCACGGTTCGGCTCTTAGCTCGTTCGGCATACCAGCGTTCAAGGTCGGGGTTGATGGCTCTGTCTTTTTTTGCGACCAACATCCAGCTTGGCTTGCTTCTCCACGCGGCCGTGGTGATCGTCGCTGCAAAATTCTCGGCGAAGTTAGGCACCTGCGAGCGCGCCATCAAAGTGGCCCGTTCTATAGGCACATCGGCGGCGAACAGTGCGTGAAACTGCGCCGGATCGATGTAAGTAAAGCCATCTGGCGTCTTCTGGATCGCACCCGACTTGGCGAGATCACTGGGGAAGCGTTTTCCGTCGTCCGCCTCATTCTCTCCGGCATCCGGCATGTGAGCAGCGATGTAAACCAACCCGACGACCGACGGATCTGTTCCAGCCTCCGTGATTACAGCGCCGCCATAGCTATGCCCAACCAAAATCGATGGTCCCTCTTGTTGAGCGAGCACGCGCTTCGTCGCGGCCACATCTTCTTTAAATGAGGTCTCCGGTTCCTGGACAATGCTAACGTTGTACCCATCCTTGCTCAGAATGTCGTAAACGCCCTTCCAACCAGAACCATCCGCCCACGCCCCGTGAACCAGCACAATATTCCGAACCGGATGCTCTTCGTTCTGCGCTGGGACCGGGCAGCAAGGCAATAGGAGCAACCCGACCATCGCGACGCCTGAGATTCTTCGTGTTTTCATGGCCTTCAACTGGCGATAGTGTGGTGCGACCTCACTGTTAGCGGTTCACGAAGTGATAGAGCCGCTCATCATAAGGTGCCCCCAAGGATGCGTCGGCATTCGTGCGAAAGATCACGGTATGCGACGCGCTTACGTGATCGTCGAAAGCCTGCTGGTTCGCGAAGGTCTCAACGAGCTGAAAATGGTTCGCGGTCGGCGTTTGGCTGACCAGGGCGAACGTCTGGACTCCCGCATCCCTGAGGCTGTCGCTCACGAATGTATTCAGCAGTGGTTGGACTTGGCCCACGAACTGAGGGTCTACGTCCACGTGCGTGATGACAAAAACCTGACGCGCCTGGGCATGTTCATTGCGAGGATTTAGAGTGCCCGCGAGCAAATTGCCCGGCCGTTCATCCAGCGGCGCCTCCACCAGGCGCATGAGTTGAGTAAAGATATTTTGCACCGCCGGCGAGTTCTCGAAGTTGGCGAATGTCTGCGCATTACTCCAGGTCTCGGACAGAGCGAAGAAGTTCCCGCGGACGATCTGCTGTAGCACATCGAACCGGACGAGACCCGCGCTGCCGTTAGCGGTCGAAGCAAGGTCCTGAAGCAATTCGCTCCCGACCCTCGTGTCGGCGGGCTTGAATTCCACGTAAACGATGACGGACTGCTGTGGCTCGGACTGAGCCACAGCATTGTCAATCAAGGTGGAAAACGCACCAATAACTAAGAACAGAACTATGAATGGTTTAACACGCATGATCATTTCTCCTTATTAAGCGCCGGTTACTGCTTCGGAATTCCAGCGGCGAACCACGAGCCCGGTCCAACGACGCGGATGAGGAGCACCGGGCTGGTGCATTGACTCGGCGGCGCGGGTGAAAGCGTATCGTCAATACGAAAATCGCCATTCACTTCGAGCGGGACGCCTGCAAGAGTTGAGCTGTGCTGGACATTGCCATCATTTGAGCAGAACAGCGTAGCAAAAACGCTCGCATTGCCGTTGCTTCCGACGGCATCGCCTGCGCCCAGAAGGAGACCGCTGCCGTCGATCCGAATTCTCCCGTCCTGCTTCACGTCAGCAGCAAGGTCGCGGATAACCCAAATCTGTCCTGCGGCCGGGACGCCGCGGACGGTGGTATTTATCGAACCAGTGCTAATATCGCCGATGCCTCCAATGAACCTGACCAGACTCTGGCTACCCGACCTGTCGACGTTCTGGGCCACGGCCGATTGAGCAATGGCTCCCGTAACGAAAGCCAGGGCGATCAACATGGCGATCTTTCGGGCCATGACACTCCTTACTTTGTGCCATCCGGGATTTGAGGTTGAAGTGCTGGATAATATTGCCGAACTGGTTATTAATTTCATACCCGTCACTTGCGCGGTGATTTGCAGTGCCGTCCACTGCGCGTGGGTAGGATTCTGTCCTGCTACTTATGGAGCTGCGCTCGTTCCCTCTTTGGAGGTAGCGCAGAATCGCGAGACAGGGGGGAGTTGATCAGAACTTGAACGCGAAGAACACCGCCCCCAACAACCAATCCGTAGGAAACGCAATAGTTCCATTTCAGCGGAGAGTCGAAGAGCACAAACGCCATTAGCATGAATACAACCAGCGTGATGCATTCCTGGAGGATTTTCAGTTGCGGCACGCTCCATTGCTCCGATCCGATGCGATTTGCCGGCACCTGAAAAATATATTCGAACAAGGCCAATCCCCAACTTGCCAGGATCACCAACCAAAGCGCCCGGTTTCTAAACTTCAGATGTCCATACCAGGCAAGGTTCATGAAGATATTAGAGACGGTGAGCAGGATAATGGCTTTCACGAGTCATAGTTTCGGTGTCGTCAGCGGCTACTCTAGTCGAGCTTGGCGAGCTGCCGGGAATGAAATCCGCCTTTGATCGCGACTCGCTAAGGGATGCGTATTCCTCGTGCAGGTTGGATTAGATGCACGCTGATATCGCCAATCATTTCACGTCGGCCATCGCGGATATAGGGATTTTGGCAGCCCCAGCGATGACACCGTGTTAGTGCCGTCATTTTCCTAACGTGGGCCGGTGTCGCCGATAGGTGGCCAGTTATAGTATGTTGAAACCGGTATTCTGGTTCCGTCGCGGATTATGTCGGGGTTCCGCACCGGGCCTGAACTATCCCTCGAGGCTGTTAGTGGAGGTTTGCTCGCGTAGGGTGATGTCGCGCATGCCGTAAGCAGAGTCATGAGCGCACCGGCGGCGACGCTGACGATTCTTTGTGTGAGTACCGTATTGTTCATGCCCAAAAGTATCCCGTGCGCGCGGGTTCCGGCTATGGCGCGTGCGAAGGATTTTGCGCTGCCACCGGCTAGACAATCCCTGCTCCCTCTTTAGTTAGAGACGATCTAAGTGGCTACTCCGTCTCCGACCCGTGACTGGCGATCTGCTTCCATTTGCCGCCCACCTTGACGAAAGTGTCCGTAGCGATGATGTCGTGCGCGCGATGTTTACCCTTGATCACAATGTCGTAGGTGTCCTTGTAGGTCGCCACTGCGGTATCGCCGTAAACACGCACTTCGAGCTCAGACAGTTTCTCACTATTTGTCTTGAGGTTCCTGCCGTCGGCCATGAGTTCCAGGATATCGGTCTTGGTGTAAAAGGTTCCGTCACTGTCGCCTCGGTCCAATCCTCAGCCAGGAGCTTTCGGTAAAAGTTTGCATCGCCGGCCAAATCGGCCTTAACGGCCTCATTCTCCACGCTAGTGATGGCCGTTACGACGTCAGCGTTGGTCTCCGTTTGTGCGCGAGTGACGCTGTGCCCTGCGAATAGCGCGACAACGAAAAGCGAGATCCGCAATGGGGCCTTCCTTGGATTCTGAAGTATTCTTCGTTAGGTTCGCATAAACTTCACTGGATTATTCGTTTTGTTGCCGTGTGGGACTAACGAAGTCCTCCGGCAACGCGAATCGTTTCGCCGGTGATCCACGCGCTGTCGGCCGAGGCGAGGAAGACGGCGGCCGGCGCCACATCGTCTGGCTGTCCGAGCCGGCCCAGCGGCGTTTGCGCGACCGACTGCTTTTCAAAGTCGCTTCCGGAAAATCCCTTCGCCTGAAAACCCTCGGTCTCAGTGGGGCCCGGATTGATCGCATTCACTCGGATTTTCCTTGGTCCAAGTTCCTTCGCGAGCACGTTGGTGACTGCGTCCACGGCAGCCTTGGTGGCGCTATAAATAACTGAGGTTGGCGGCGTCGCGCTGCTGGCCAGGGAACTGACATTGATTACGCTCCCGCCCTCTGGGCCGAAGTGCTTTTGCGCTTCCTGGGTAGTCAAAATCAAACCTAGAACATTGGTATTAAACTGCCGATGAAACTCCTCCTCGGTGGCCGATTCGAGCGGTCCGAACTCATACACTCCGGCATTGTTAACCAGGATGTCGAGCTGACCGAGCGTTTTCCTGGTCTCGGCGAAAAGCCGTTCGACCTCTTTCTTCTTTCCCACATCCGCCTGAATCGCGACGGCTTTCCCACCTTGTTTGGTGATTTCGTCAACCAGGTGGTCCGCCCCTGCCTTGGACGAGGCGTAGTTAACGACTACTGCCGCACCCTCGGCCGCGAGCTGCCTCGCGATGGCGGCGCCAATTCCTTTCGAAGCACCTGTTACGATTGCAACCTTTCCGTCTAGCTTTCCGTTCTTCATTTGCTTCCTCCGTTTTGACTTTTGAAATCTTCGGCATGGTGAAAACCGCCCTGGCTTTGAAAACGCTTTCTTCGAGTTTCGATTTTGTTCTTCGAGCTTCCCTCCCCGGTGCCGGTCTAATACGGCTTTTCGCCCCGCAGGATCACGAATGGCGAAGGTTCGGCGTAGACGCCGTTTACGGTGGCGCCGCCGTGGTGGATCGCCGGGAACATTGATTGCATGCTGGCCGGGAAGCCGAGCGTTGGCTTCGTCTTTTCGTCGAGGTCCGCGAGCTCCTCGGAGGTGAGTCTCACTTCGAGCGCCTTCAAGTTGTCCTCGAGCTGGGCCAGGCGACGTGCGCCGATGATCGTAGACGTGACGCCGGGTTGCATCCGCACCCACGCGAGCGCGACGCGCGCGACCGTGGAGTCGTGAGCCTTGGCGATCTTCTCGAGTTCGTCGACGATGGCAAAAGTGTTGTCGTTGAGAAAATGGCCGATGAAAGCCGCGCGTCCTTCCTTCGCCTGCGCGCTGGTCCGCGTGTATTTGCCGCTCAACAGACCGCTCTTGAGCGGCGACCACGGCGTCACGCCGAGGCAGAGCTCACGTGCCATCGGCATCAGTTCCTGCTCGACAGTCCGCTCAAGCAGCGAATACTCGATCTGCAGTCCGATGAACGCCGACCAGCCGCGGAAATGCGCCGTCACGTTCGCCTCGGCGACTTTCCACGCCGGCGTGTCCGACACGCCGAGGTAGCGAACCTTGCCCGCCCGCACGAGATCATCGAGCGCCGCCATCGTCTCCTCGATCGGCGTATGCACGTCCCAATTGTGCAGCCAGTAAAGATCGATGTAATCGGTCTGCAGGCGGCGCAGCGACTGTTCGCACGCCGCGAGAATCGACTTTCGGCCGGAGCCGCCGCCGTTCGGATCGCCCGGGTAGAGATTGCCGCTGAATTTCGTGGCAATGACCAGCCGATCGCGTTTCCCCTTATGACGGCCGATGTGGTCGCCGATGATCTTCTCGGAATGGCTTTTCGTGTAGAAATTGGCGGTGTCGATAAAGTTGCCGCCGAGCTCGATGAATCGGTCAAGGATCTGCTGAGATTCCGCAACGGTCGATCCCCATCCCAGGTCTTCACCAAATGTCATTGTGCCCAGGCAAAACGGACTCACGCGGAGGCCGGAGTGACCGAGCGTTATATATTGATCGAGACCCATGCTATTCTCTCAAAATCTAACCTGGTTGCTTCTGAGCGTACTTTGATGTCCGGTACGTCATCTACTTGTTATAGCGTCCGAAACGCTAGTCTGCTGTAGCACGACCTGTGACGAATCCTTAATCTCGGTAACGATCAGAAACCGTTGCGGCGTGGAAGAGTTTGGGAGCTTGCCTGCGAGTGTCTTTAAGGGCCCAATCGCCTGCACAATTCCGGCACCATCCGGATTTGTTTTCAAAACGGCGAGGGGCTCAAGTTTGCCGAATGGCGGACCATTGGACTCCGCCAGATAAACCTGATATTGCGAACGCGGAGCCAGTCCTTGCGCCGCGATCTGAAGCAGGTCCAATAAACCCAACGAGTTCACCGCAACCGACGCCTGAGCGTAGGCCCGCTCAGTTCCGGCCCCCTCCAAATGCAATCGTGCCGTGTTAGCAGCGGTGCCGAGCGGCATTAGATTTTCCGTCCCGGACCCACTCGGCACGGCATTTGGAACATAGACTAAAGCCTGGCTCGTTTGTCCGATTGGAATGTTAGCGACGATCTTGTTGGTTGTGGTATCAATGGCGACGCAATGTTCGCCATTTTCCAGCGCGACATAAATTCGCGAACCGTCACCCGACGGCCAGATTCCATGCGGAAGCTCACCTACCGGAATGGTTGCAACTAATTCGGGCGGGCCGGCTCGTCGGAACACCTTCACTTCGTTCGATCCACCAATAGTCACATAAGCGAATTTGCCGTTAACGTTGCTGGCGAAGTTCACGTGATTCGTGATCGGCCCGGTATCCAACACCGCCTTTTGCTCAAAGGGCGGCCTCGCATCGAACACCTGAACCTTGCCGACGTCTTTCAACGTGATCCAGACTTCGTCGTTTTCCGGGGTGACAGCGATGTTGGGAGAAAATGGGCTGGCTTGCGGCAATCGCTTGATGATCTTATGTGACGCGACGTCGATAACCGCCACTTCCGGAGTAAAGCTGGAACACACAAAGGCGTATTTGCCGTCCGGCCCGAACATGGTCATCCCAGGTCCATTGGCGACTTCCATTCGCCGCGTCTCTTTCATCCGCTCAGGGTCAATTACCGAGACGTAGTTTTCGCCACGTACAGTTATCCACAGCTCTCGCCCATTCGGAGTGAAGAACGCTTCATGGGGCGAACGGCCGAGGTAAACGGCGCCTTTGACCTTGTTCGTTGCCGTATCGATCAAGGTTACGGAATTCGATCCGACCGACACCACGGCCAGAGTCTTCGAATCCGGCGAATAACCAAGACCGTGGACAAGCAGCTGTCCTTTGTAGAGTGGGCTCAGAGCTGCAGGAACCGCATCCCCGAGTTTAATTACTCCAAGCAATTTGTTTTCCGAAGGGTCAATCACCGAAACGGTATTCGATGTCTGATCCGCTGTGTAAACGCGGTCACGAGCAGACAAGGCGATACTTGATCTGGCCCACGGCGCTTGTTGCGCGACAGCCGCGGACAAGAACGACAACGACAAAAGGCAAAGGAGCTTTTTCATGTCAGTTGCTCCTTCGGGTGTCGACGGTTGCCGTTGGATTTATTTCTACTTGAACCGACTCATGCTGTCTGAGCCAGCCTTGCATCAACTCAATCTCCAATTGTTGGTCGGTGATGATTTCCTGCGCCAGTCTGCGCATTTGAGGGTCCGTACCGTGTAGGAGTTGGATCTTTGCCATATCGAGTGCCGCCTGGTGGTGCGGCAACATCAGCCGGACAAAGTCGACGTCGCTGTTGCCCGATTGCGCGACAGAGCCCATGGCCATGTGCATCTTATCCATGCTCGCGATCAGCTCCGACCAATTGGGATCGTCACCCTCGCGACTTCGCTGATCATGATCTGTCGCGCGTCCAATCGAAGCCACCGCGAAACTGAACACAGCAAGCGCAATGGACGCGTTGACTGCCGTTTTCATTCTTGTTCACCTTTAAGGAACGCGAGCAACGCGGTATTAACCTCGTCGGCATGCGTCCAAGTGATGCAATGCGGGCCTCCTTTGATCACGACAAGCCGCGCGCCTTTGACGAGTTTGGCTGTCCGCTGACCAGCTGCCGTTAAAGGAACGATGCGGTCATCATCGCCGTGGATGACGAAAGCAGGCACATCAACCCGTTTCAGATCCTCGCGGAAATCCTCCAACCAGGTTGCCACGCAGGCCAGGCTGGCGGCGGCGGAAGCACTGGCAGCAATATTCCAACTGGCCTGCACCACGTCTTCGCTGACCCGCTTCCCGAGATACAAATCGGTATTGTAAAAGTTTCTGAAAAACTCGGTGAAGAATGCGTAGCGGTCCGCGGCCACCGCCTTCTTGATTCCATCGAACACGTTGGCATCGACGCCTTCCGCGTTATCGGCAGTTTTCAGCAAGAACGGAGGCACCGCACCGATAAACACGGCTTTGTTAATACCCTTCGAACCGTACTTGCCAAAATACCGCGCGATCTCCCCGCCGCCCATCGAGAATCCCACGAGCGTGACATCCTGAAGCTTAAGCTGCGTGATCAACTCCCGCAGATCTGCTGCGAACGTGTCGTAGTTGTAGCCCGCAGTCGGCTGATCGGATTTGCCGAAACCTCGGCGGTCGTAAGTGATGACACGATGGCCCGCATTCAGCAGCACCGGCAATTGCTTCTCCCATGACGCACCGCTCAAAGGATAACCGTGAATCAGGATGACCGGTTTACCCGAGCCATGGTCTTCATAGTAGATGTCGATGTTACCTCCGTTTTCTTTTCCGGCAGTTACGTACGGCATTGTAGTTATTTTGTTTGAGGGTTATTTCCCGCCACGTTTTATCTCTGAAAGAAACCAGGTCCGGCGCTCGGTTTCATCGATCCAGACTTCGATCAGACTCGCGGTGGCGACGTCGCGATGCTCGTCGCACACGTCGTGGGCCTCGCGCAGGCGCTCAGTCAGCGCTTTGTTGTCCTCGGCCAGCTCGGCGATCATGTCCGATGGACCGACGTAATCGGCATCATTATCGACTACGCGCTGAAGCCGGGCGATCTGACCAATCGACTTGATCGTAAGTCCGTCGATCTTGAGCACGCGCTCCGCGATCGGATCGGTCATGGCGAAAAGCTGCTCGGCTTGCTCGTCGAGAAGCAGGTGATAATCGCGGAAGTGCGGTCCACTCATGTGCCAGTGGAAATTTTTCGTCTTCAGGTAGAGCGCGAAGACGTCCGCGAGGATCGCGTTCATCACGTGTGTAATGGCCTTGGTGGCCGAACGTGTCAGATCGGTTGTTGTTACCAAGGGCAGGTCGCGGCTCCGCTGAAAATCCGCCGTTATGGTCGAACCATTTCTTTTCATCTGATATCCTTGTGTGGACTGCATTGCATCAGGCAGCCGACCTGTGTTCGTTCGCTTGAAAAGTGTCGAGGATTGCCGCGAAACGCGCTTCGTACGATTCGCAGGTCGGGCAATCTCCGTTCGGCTGGACCCATTCGGGATGCTGCTCGCGGAGGGCGTCGTGCATTTGATGCTGAAGCTCAGCGTAGGCAGGATTTTGTCCGGAGCTGCTCTCAACGGGGTGCATTTTCATTCCAGACCATACCGGTAATGGAAAGGTGGCTGCTACAGCGCGTCCGCGAGATTTTGTGACACCACCTCCGGGGTGGTATGTGCTCCCTCTTTCGAGATAGAACGATGAAAAGGAAACGGCGATTCAGGTCGCCGACGTTCGTCTTTCGGGGATCGCGTGTTGCTCCTCGAAGCAGGACTCCAGGTTCTTCAAGTTAACGGGAACGCGCCCTTGCGCGCCTCTCGGAGCGGCCCTGAGATATTGGATGGGCCAGGAAATTGGCTGCGCGAGCTCGCTCGCTGCTCGCAACGGCCAATATGGATCGCGCAGAAACTCGCGCGCCATGATGACGGCATCGGCTTGTCCTGTGCCGACGATGTGCTCGGCTTGAATGGGAGACGTGATCATTCCGACCGCGCCCGTCATGATTCCAGTTTCGCGCCGGATTTGTTCAGCGAATGCCGTTTGATAACCGGGACCAACCGGAATCTCCGCATGAGGAACCAAGCCGCCCGAAGAGCAATCGATCAGATCGACGCCGAGTCCTTTCAATCCGCGAACAAGTTCAATCGACTGTTGAATGTCCCACCCGCCGTCGACCCAATCGGTAGCCGAAATGCGGACGAACAACGGCGAACCCTTTGGCCAGGCGGATCGGACAGCCGTAACAATCTCACGAACCAATCGCGTGCGATTCTCGAATGAACCTCCGTAAGCGTCGTCCCGTTTATTGCTGAGCGGTGACAAAAACTCATGAATCAAATAGCCATGGGCAGCATGAATCTCGATCACCCGGAAACCGGCTACGCACGCCCGTTGGGCCGCTTGCGCGAAGGCAGCGATTACTTCCTGAATGCCGTCGTCCGTGAGAGCTTGCGGCATGGGATAATTATCGACGAAGCGAAGCGCGCTCGGAGCCACGACTTTCTTCCAACCTCCTTTGTCTTCGGGAATCGCTCCGCCGCCTTCCCATGGCCGGTAAGTGCTGGCCTTCCGTCCCGCATGCGCCAACTGCATTCCGGCAACACTGCCTTGTTCATGAATGAAACGGACGATGCGGGCCAGCGGTTCGATGTGCTTGTCACTCCAGATACCGAGGTCCTGCGGACTGATGCGGCCCTCCGGTAGAACCGCGGTCGCTTCGGTTAAGACCAATCCGGCTCCGCCCACCGCGCGGCTGGCGAGATGAACGAAATGCCAGTCGTTCGCCAATCCGTCGTGACTGGAATATTCGCACATGGGCGAGACCACGACGCGATTTGCCAAAATGACATCGCGAATTGCGAGAGGATCAAAGAGGTGAGTCATAGGTTTCAATGCTATTGGGTCGCCATCACGAGGCTCGGCGCGGCGACAAGTTCAGTTCGAGTCTTCTTCCGGCGGTTCCGGAGCTGATCAAGAAAGAGATAAATAACCGGCGTGGTGTAGAGCGTCAGCATCTGCGAGACGATCAGGCCGCCGACGATCGCGATGCCGAGCGGCTGACGAAGTTCGCTGCCAACGCCCATTCCAATGGCGAGCGGCACCGCGCCAAAGAGCGCCGCCATCGTTGTCATCATGATGGGACGAAAGCGAATAAGACATGCCTGATAAATCGATTCTTCGGGACTGAGCCCCTCCCGACGCTCCGCCTCGAGGGCGAAATCCACCATCATGATGGCGTTCTTTTTCACGATGCCGATGAGGAGAATGACGCCGATAATGGAAACAATCGATAATTCGTCGCCAACGACGAGCATGGCCAGCAAAGCGCCGAGTCCGGCCGAGGGCAGGGTGGAAAGAATCGTCAGGGGATGAATGAGGCTCTCGTAAAGCATACCGAGCACGATGTAGACCGCGATCAGCGCGGTCAGAATGAGCAACGGCTCGGTGGCCAGCGACGATTGAAAGACCTGGGCGGTGCCGGCAAAAGTTCCGACGATGCCGGAAGGCATTCCCAACTCTCGCGCCGCGCGCTGGATGAGCTGGGTTGCCTGGCCTAACGAAACGCCAGACGCAGTGTTAAATGAAATTGTCACGCAGGGAAACTGGCCCTGGTGATTAACGGAGAGCGGCGTGTTCGCGGTCTCGAAACGCGCGATGGTACTGAGCGGGACCTGATTTCCCGACGATGATTTGACGTAAATCTTATCGAGCGAACCTGGGTCGAGCTGGAATTTCGGATCGACCTCGAGTACGACGTGATACTGATTTTGCTGGGTGTAAATGATTGAGACCGGGCGCTGGCCGAATGCGCTGTTGAGGGTGCTATCGACCGCTTGCGGCTGGATACCTAGACGCGCGGCGGCGTCACGATCGATCACGACGTTCGCCTGCAAGCCGCGAAATTGCTGGTCGCTGGTCGCATCCTTGATCTGCGGGTAGTCGTGCAGCTTCGTCACCAGTTTCGGCGCCCACGAGTTAAGCTCGTCCACGTTTTGATCGGTCAACGCGTATTGATAGAGCGCCTTCGAAGAGCGTCCACCGACGCGAATGTCCTGGCTTGGCTGAAGAAAGAGATTGGCGCCGGTAACTTGGGAGAGCTTCCTCCGCAGCCGCGCGATGATCGTGTCGATGCTGTCCCTGCGTTCGTCCTTGCCCCAGCCCTTCGGCTTCAGGCTGATAAACATCCGTCCGTTATTCAGCGCCTGACCGCTGCCGCCGCCAAAAAATGAGCCGACCGCCTGCACTGCCCGATCGGCCATCACGATTCCAACGACCCGCTCCTGCTTTTCCCGCATCGCGTCAAACGAGATGTCCTGCGCGGCTTCAGTCGTGCCGATCATTTGTCCGGTGTCCTGTTGCGGGAAAAATCCTTTCGGCACGACGAAGTAGAGGCTGATCGTGGTGACGAGCACGACCGCGGTGACACCAAGCATCAGGTACTCGCGCTTGAGGACCCATTTCAAAGTCCGCTCGTAAAACCGGTGCATGGCGTTAAAGCCCCGTTCGCTCAGCCGATCGATCGGACCGCGTCGCCGATTCGGATCTTCGGTTTTCAAAAAGCCGCCGCAGAGCATCGGCGTGAGCGTTAATGAAACGATGCCGGAGACGAGAATCGCCGCGCTCAAGGTGACCGCGAACTCGTGAAACAAACGTCCGATCAAGCCGCCCATGAACAGCAGCGGAATGAAAACCGCGACGAGCGAGAGACTGATCGAAATCACCGTGAACCCAATCTGGCGCGCGCCTTTGAGCGCGGCTTGTAACGGCGGCTCACCTTTCTCGATGAAGCGCACGATATTCTCGATGACCACGATCGCATCGTCGACCACGAAGCCGGTCGAGACCGTTAGTGCCATGAGCGAAAGATTGTCGAGACTGTAACCGCAGAGCCACATCGCGCCGAAGGTGCCAGCCAGCGCGAGCGGCATGGTGATGCTCGAGATAAACGTCGGCCAAAATCTTCTCAGGAACAGAAACATCACCATCACGACGAGCGCCATCGTGATGAGGAGCGTCAGTTGCACGTCGCGCACCGAGGAGCGGATCGTGACGGTGCGATCTGCCATCACATCGAGACGCACGCTCGGCGGCAACCAGGTGCGCAATTGAGGAAGGACCGCGCGAACCTGGTCGGTCGTGCTGACGACGTTGGCGTCCGGCTGTTTGAAGATGACCAGGAGCACCGCGCGCTTGTTATTGAACAAACCGGCCTGGTCCCGATTTTCCTGCGCATCGATGGCCGTGCCGACATCGCGCAAGGGCACGGCCGCGCCGTTATGTTGTGCCACGATGATCGGGTGATACTGATCGGCCTTAGTAAGCTGGTCGTTGCTCGCGATAACAAATCGCTGGTTCTCGCCATCAAACGAACCCTTTGGCGAAAGGACATTCACCTGCGAAAGCGTGGTCCGAATGTCTTCGATGCTCAGGCCCATGGAAGCGAGCGCGACCGGATTCATCTGGACGCGCACGGCGGACTTCGCGCCGCCGCCGATGATGACCTGGCTCACGCCTTCGACCTGACTGATGCGCTGGCCAATGATTTGATCGGCCAGATTGTAAACGTGCGACAAAGGGAGGGAGTCAGAAGTCATCGCCAGGACCATGATCGGCGCATCGGACGGATTGACTTTGCGATAGAACGGCGGTTGCGGCAGACCGGTCGGCAGTTCGCCCGCGGCGGCGTTGATCGCGCTCTGAACATCGCGCGCCGCGCCGTTGATGTCCCGGCTGAGATCGAACTGAATCGTAATCGACGACCCGCCTAACGAACTGACCGAAGTAATTTCCGAAACGCCGGCGATCTGGGCGAACCGGCGCTCCAGCGGCGCGGCCAGCGACGAGGCTGCGGTGGCAGGATCGACCCCCGGTTCCTGCGCGCTCACCGAAATGGTGGGGAAATCAACTTTCGGCAGCGGCGCTACCGGCAGGAAATGATAGGCCACCGCTCCGAGTAATAATAATCCCGCCGCGAGCAGCGAAGTCCCGACGGGACGGCGAATGAATGGCTCGGAAACGCTCATGTTCGCCGTGGGCTTCCTGCGAACTCAGGGTGCTGGCCGTTGCTGGACGATGCGTGGAGAGGCAGTTCCGCTTGCGCTAATCGTCCTCTGTTCCGCATTTCCTCGATCCAGGCGGCAAAGCGATCGAGATAAAGATAAATCACCGGCGTGGTATAAAGCGTGAGAAATTGCGAGAGCAAAAGTCCGCCGACGATGGAAATGCCGAGCGGCCGCCGCAGTTCGCTGCCGGTTCCACTTTCGAGGGCGAGCGGCAAAGCGCCGAGCAACGCCGCGGCTGTCGTCATCATGATCGGGCGAAAACGGAGCAGACACGCCTGATAAATCGATTCCTCGGGCGACATTCCTTCGTTGCGTTCGGCTTCGAGCGCGAAATCGATCATCATGATCGCGTTCTTTTTTACGATGCCGATGAGAAGGACCACTCCGATGAGCGCCACCAGGGAAAAGTCGGTGCGACAAATGAGCAGGGCAAGCAACGCGCCCACGCCGGCACTCGGCAGAGTGGAAAGGATTGTGATCGGGTGAATGTAGCTTTCGTAGAGAACGCCGAGGACGATGTAGATCACAACGACAGCCGCCAGAATCAGAAATGGCTCGCTCGTGAGGGAGGAACGAAATTCCGCCGCCGCGCCGGTGAACGTGGATGCGATCGTGTCGGGCAAACCGATTTCGCGCTCGGCCTTTTGGATCGCCGGAATCGCGTGGCTGAGCGAGCTGCCGCTCTGGAGATTGAACGAAATCGTCGCCGCCGGAAATTGTCCCTGGTGCGGGATCGCGAGCGGCGTGTTGCTTACGTGCATGGTCGCGAAGGCGCTCAGCGGCACCGGCTGGCCGGTGCTCGATCTCACGTAAATCTTGTCGAGCAGATCGGGCGATTCCCGGAAGTTCGGTTCCACTTCGAGAATGACGCGGAACTGATTGAGCTGCGTGAAAATGATCGAGACCTGTCGCTGCCCGAACGCGTCGTAAAGCGTGTCGTCGATCGCCTGGGTGAGCACGTTCAGGCGCGACGCCTTTTCGCGATCGACATCGACGTTGAGCTGCAAGCCGTTCACCTGTTGATCGCTCGCCACGTCAGTGAGTTGCGGCAGTTGCCCGAGCTTTTGCACGAGTTTCGGCGTCCACTCCGCGAGCTCGGCCGCATCCGCGTCCTGCAGGATGTACTGGAATTGGGTGCGGCTGACGCGCGCGTCGATTTGCAAATCCTGCGCCGCTTGCATGAAGAGCGAGACGCCCTGCACGTCGCGGGTTGCGTTCCGCAATCGTTCGATAATCTCCTCCGCGTTAGCGCGCTGGTCGTGCGGCTTCAGCACAATGTAGAGGCGCGCCGTGTTTACGGTCGCGTTCACCGTGCCCGCGCCGACCGCAGCCGAGACGCTGGCGACATCCGGGTCCTGTCTCACGATGTCGGAAACAGCGTGGACGCGTTGCACCATCGCCTTGAAGGAAATATTCTCCGCGGCATCGGTCACGCCGACGATAACGCCGGTGTCCTGCTGGGGCAGCAATCCTTTCGGCACGATGACGTAAAGCAGAATGGTCGCCACCAGCGTGACGATCGCAACGCTTAAAACGAATCGTTGATGATCCAGCACCCAGCGCAATCCATGTTCGTATAAATTACGGAACCGCATCCAGAGATCCTCCGTGTAGCGATAGAACTTGCCGCCCTGTTCATCGTCCTGCTTTTCGGAGCTCAAGAGTTTCGCGCACATCATTGGAGTGAGAGTGAGCGAAACGAAGGCCGACATCGCGACTGCCACGCTCAGGGTGACGGCGAACTCGCGAAACAATCGGCCGACAATTCCGGTCATGAACAAAAGCGGAATGAAAACCGCGATGAGCGAGACGCTCAACGACACGACCGTGAACCCAATTTGCTTCGCGCCTTTGAGCGCCGCTTCCAGCGGACGGTCGCCCGCTTCGATGTAGCGGACGATGTTCTCGATCATCACGATCGCGTCATCGACGACGAACCCGGTCGAGATGGTCAGCGCCATCAACGAGAGATTGTCGAGGCTATACCCGGCCAAATACATGATGCCGAACGTGCCGATGAGCGACAACGGCAACGCCACGCTCGTGATGACGGTCGTCCAAAGTTTTCGCAGGAACAGAAACATCACCATGACGACGAGCGCGATGGTGAGCAGCAAGGTGAGTTGCACGTCCCGGACCGACGCACGGATCGTCTCGGTGCGATCCGCCAGGACATCGACGTGGACCGAAGGGGGGAGCGTGCCGGTCAACCGCGGCAGCAATTGCTTCACGCGGTCGACGGTTTCAATGATGTTCGCGCCGGGCTGCCGCTGGATGTCGAGCAGGACAGCCGGTCGTTCGCCGTTTTTCGTGCCGACCCATGCTCCGAGCTGGTCGTTCTCCACGCCGTCGATGATGTTCGCGACGTCGCCGAGGCGAATCGGCGCGCCGTTTTTGTATGCGACTATGATCGGCTTGTAGGCGTCGGCGGAAAAAATCTGATCGTTCGATCCGATGGTGAACGATTGCCGCGGCCCGTCGAAGCTGCCTTTCGGCGCGTTCACGTTCGCCTGCCCAAGAATGGTACGCACATCTTCGAGCCCCAGACCGAGCGCCGCGATCGCCGCCGGATTCACTTGCACGCGCACGGCCGGCTTTTGATTTCCCTGGATCGTGACGAGCCCGACGCCGGTGACCTCGCTCAATTTCTGCGCGAGCAAGGTGTCGGCGAAATCGTTCACGCGATCGAGCGGCAAACTGTCGGAAGTGATCGAGAGAGTCAGGATAGGCGTGTCGGCGGGGTTGACCTTGTTGTATTTCGGCGGGTTCGGGAGATTGGGCGGCAGAAAGCCGCTGGCGGTATTGATCGCGGCCTGCACGTCCTGCGCGGCCACGTCGATCGGTCGATCGAGCGCGAACTGCAAAGTGATGGTCGAAGTGCCGAACGAGCTGGTCGAGTTCATCGACGAGAGCCCGCTGATTTGTCCGAACTGCCGCTCGAGTGGCGTAGTAACCGATGAGACCATCACGTCCGCGCTTGCGCCCGGGAAAAACGTCGTCACCTCGATCGTGGGGAAATCGACGGCCGGCAGTGCGGAGATCGGCAACAGTTTGTAGCCGAGCAGGCCGAGCAAAATCACGCCCGCCATCAAGAGCGATGTCGCGACCGGCCTGCGAATGAACGGCTCGGAAATGCTCACGATTCCGCCAACCTCGCCGGGTCGGGCGACGGTTGCGGCTGCGGAGCCGCCACCTCGACATGCGCGCCCGGTTGAAGTTTGTATTGCCCGTCAACCACCACCTGCTCGCCGGCTTTCAATCCTTCCTCAATCAACGCCAGGTTCGCTTCGACCTGCCCCACTTTGATCGCCCGCATTTCGACGGATTTGTCCGGCTTGATTACATACGCATACGTTCCCTGCGGCCCGCGCTGGACCACGCTCGCGGGCACAACGATGGCGTCTTTGCGCGTCGTCAAAATCAAACGCGCGTTCACAAATTTTCCCGGCCAAAGTTTTAGCTGCTCATTCGGAAAGGTCGCCTTCAACCTCACCGTGCCGGTCGCCTGATCGATCTGATTATCGACAACGGCGAGAGATCCTTCGTCGAGCGCCGTCGTGTTGCCGCGATCAAGGGCGGAAACGTGCAGTCCGCCGTCAGCGCCGCCCGAGTTCAAAATCGGTTGGAGATTTTGTTCCGGCAACGTGAACACCACCGAAATCGGATGCATCTGCGTGATAACAACAATGCCGGTTGGATCGGCGGCGTGGACGATGTTGCCGCCGTCGACCAGGCGAACGCCAGTCCGTCCGTCGATTGGCGACTTGATCTGAGTGTAATCAAGCTGGGTCTTCGCGGCCTCGATGGCCGCCTGATCCGCCTGGACTGCAGCCACGAATTGATCGCCCAGATATTTGGAGGTATCGAAGTCCTGTTGGTCGATCACCTTCTTGTTCAACAGATCCGTGTTGCGCTGGAGCGTGACTTTGGCGTTGGCCAGTTGCGCTTCGTCCTGCGCTTTTTTTGCGACTGCCTGATCAAGCGCTGCCTGGAACGGCCGCGGATCGATCACCGCCAGGAGATCGCCCGCTTTCACGTCCTGGCCTTCGACAAAAAGAACTTTGTCTAGCTGGCCATCGACGCGGGTGTGAACCGTCACGGTGTTGAAGGCCTGCACCGTGCCTAGGCCATCGAGATAAATCGGCACATCCTTTTGCTCGGATTTCCCCGCCACCACTGGGACCGGACCGCCGCCGGCAGGCCCGCTACCACGTCGTTCCGACGATGCACTCGCCGCGTTGTCTCGAGATGAATTGGACGAACTACCGTGAGAACAGCTCCACCACCCGACCAGGAGGATAAGAACGGCGGCAATCACGAAGATTGTCCGCCGGGAAACTTTTAGGGTCCGCAAATGGCCGGTTAGGAAATTGAAAGTCCCGGAGAATGGCCGTGTGGCTTTCATGGACAAAGCTGCGCTCGGGTTTGGCGGGCAGCGACGGCGCGGTCGGGAGGTTTTTCAATGCCACCTAGGAGCTCATTGCCATACCCTCTTTCGAGGTAACCGAGCCGATTCTACTATTGCCTCAAGCGATGCCGAGGGCGCGGAGCAAGTCCGGGGTAATCGTGCCTGTTTCGCGCAGGTTATTGTCCCTCTGGAAACGACGCACAGCCGCTCGTGTTTCCCTGGTAAACCTTCCTTCGTCGTTTTCGGTGTAGTAACCCCTCTTTTCCAGGGCGAGCTGAACCTTTTGGGTAAGTTCGTTGGCCGTTAACGACCCATAACCCGCATCCTGCTGATAACGGTCGTCGCCCGCAGCACCGGCGCGATCGGCCGGGACAGTTAGGGCGAGGGCGGCAATGGCGATACTTAGTATGATACTGTTTTTCATTCCTCATGCTATCCCTGCGAGGTCGGGAGTGCCTCTACTCAGGCGTATGATCTTGTGGTCTCTCATCGGATGCACATACGCGTCCCTCCAATGAGAGAGAGGCAGGTTGGTGCAATCGGAAGAGCGAGATGTTGTGGCGAGGGGCGCGCTCCTACAACTGAATCAAGCCGCGTCGCGTCGCGTTAGCAACAGCTTCGGTGCGGCTGATCACATTCATCTTGGCGAAGATTCCTTTGACGTGCGACTTCACGGTGCCTTCGCTGATAAAGAGCGCTGAACCAATCTCCTTGTTGCTCTTTCCCTGCGCCATGAGTTTGAGGACGTCGATCTCGCGCGCGCTCAAAGCTTCACCGCTCACGCGCTGGGCCAGCTTTGCCGCAAGATGGACGGGGACACAAGTCTCGCCGGCGTTGACGCGGCGGATGCAATCCATCAGCGCTTCGCGAGGCACGTCCTTCAGCAGATAACCTTTCGCGCCAGCCTGAATAGCGCGAAAGATGTCTTCATCGCCGTCGAACGTGGTAAGGACGATGATTCGCGCCTTCTCATCTTCCGCCCGGATCTCTCGAATGGCGCCGACTCCATCAACCTCCGGCATCCGCAGATCGAGCAGCGTTACATCGGGCCGGTGTTCTTTCCAGATATCGACAGCCTCGCGTCCATTGGCTGCTTCCGCGATGACCGTCATATCGGCTCGCCGCCCGATCAGTGAAGCAAGGCCTTCGCGCACGACGCTGTGGTCGTCCGCGATGAGCACGCCGATCCGCGATTTTTCCGGCGCTGCCGTCTTCGCCGTTTTCTTTGCCGCAACCTTTGGTTTTCGGGCGGACTTGTTAGACTTTGCCGTCGCTTTGGTTTTGGATTTCATGACTTCGATTCTCCGTTCAACGGCAAAATTACGCTGACCATGGTGCCCTTGCCGCGGGCACTCGTGATTTTCAATTCTCCACCCATTTGCTCGACGCGCTCGCGCATTCCGGCCAGGCCAAAACCGTCATGTCCTTCTTTCAACCTGAATCCAGCGCCATCGTCCTTGAATTGCAGACGCAGCTCCTTGTCACTGCAGGCCAAATGAGTTTCAAAATTGTCGGCGTGCGCGTACTTCAGCGTGTTGGTGAGAGCTTCCTGGCCGATATGCATCAGGTTTTGCTGCCAGTCGCTGGGAAGATCCGGCAATTTTCCACGCAATTTCGTCCTGGTACAAATTGCGTTGCCGGCGGTTGTGTTCTTGATAATGCCCTTGAGCGCGTCCCAGAAGTTGGCGTCTCGCAGCGCTTCCGGGCGCAGGGCGTGAACCGAACGGCGCGCTTCATTGAGACTTTGCCGCGCCAATTCGCTGGCACGACGAAGATAGTTCTCCGCCTCTTTATGATCGCTGCTCGAGATAGCATCGGCCACCGCTTCCAATTGCACGATCACTCCGGTGAACCCCTGCGCGAGGGTGTCGTGGATGTCGCGCGCCATTCTATTTCGTTCTCCGAGGATGGCCGCCCGCCGGCCTTGCTCGGCCAAGTCGGTAAGTTGAATGGCCAGCATGGCCTGGTGAGCGAGGGCTTGGGCCAGTTCGATCTCTTCCGGCCGATAGCGCGGCCGAGCATCGTGACGGACCCCAATAAACCCTCTAACGCGCCCCGCCACGAGCGTCGGAATAGTCAGATGCTTTTTCGTTCCTCGGGACGAGAAAAATTTCCGGAGTTCGGGAGAAACCCGCGGATCATGCTCGACGTCTTCGCAAATGACCGGCGCCGCCGTGAAAATCGCTTCCTGCATCAGCTTATCGGTTTTCCAGGCTGAAGGGTCTTTAACGAACGGATGCTCCGGATCGGCACTGGCGAGTTTTGCGCCCTGCGCCAGCGCACGAAAATCGAGCGAATCAGTCGCGTCGCTTATCAACCAAAGAACCACACTTTGCGCATCCAGCAGACGGCCGATTGTGCTCAGCATTTGTCCAAGGAACTTGTCCGGCGCTGGTGCGGTCGCGAGCACGTCGAGGCTGTAGGTCAGGGCCTCGACTTGTCCGCGGGCGACTTGTTCGGAAGCGCGCAACGCTTCTTCTGCCCGCTTGCGCTCGCTGATATCTCTAATCACCGCCTGGAAATATTTCCCGTGCAGCGATGAAACCGAGACGTCGACCGGAATCACCTCGCCATTGCCGCGCACGAATTTTCGCTCGTAACGCAGCGACCCTCCCGTTTCCAGTAACGCGGTTCGTCGCTCCGCGAGATGGAGCTCTTCCGGGACATAGGTGTCGATCATCAAACTGCCGATCAATTCCTCTTCCGGACGGCCGATCAGCTCGACGCCGGCTGGATTCAACAACGCAAGTTTGCCTTCCAGGTCGGTGACGAAGATAGCATCGGGGGAAGCGTTAATAAGATCCCGATACTTCTCCTCGCTGTTCCGCAGCGCCTCCTCCGCTCGATCGCGCTCGATCGCCACTCGGGCCAGGTCCGTTGCCTTTTCCATCAGCTCGAGGTCGTGCGAGCTCGGACTTCGCGTTTCACGATGATAAATGCAAAACGTTCCCAGGACCTTTCCCTTGGAAGAAAGAATTGGATTCGACCAGGAAGCTCGGAACCCATGTCTTAGGGCTGACTCACGATGCTCCGGCAATTCCCAAAGCGGATCGGTCGCAATGTCGGAAACGATGACAGGCGTTCCGCGATACGCGGCTGTGCCGCAAGAACCGGCGCATGGTCCGATCGGCAACTTTTCCATCTGCCGCGTCCACGCCTTGGGAAGGCTCGGTCCCGCCACGGAATCCAGATGGAGACCATCGGACTGAAGCAATAAGATCGAAGCTAGGGTGCCGCTTCGGTACTCTTCGATAATCAGACAGAGCGTTTTCAGAATCTCGCTCAGGGCAGCGCCGGTGGCGATCATTTCAAGGAGACGCTTTTCTCCTGCGAAGAGCGCTTCGCCTCGCTTGCGCTCGGTGATGTCCGCGGTCGTGCCAATATAAAATTCGACTTCGCCAGATTTCCCGAGATTAGGTCGGCCTACACCCTGGACATGCTTGATCGAGCCATCCGCAAGCGCGATCCGAAATTCCACGTTGAAACCGCTCTTTTCGCGAGTCGCTCTGTCGAGCTCTTCCTGGATAAATGAGCGATCGTCCGGATGAACCGTTTCCAGAAATAGCTGGAAAGAGGATTCGGTCTTCTCAGGGTCAAAGCCAAAGATGCGAAAGTGCTCGTCCGACCAGGTAACTTCCCCGGTGGAAACCTTCCAGCTCCAGCTTCCGGTGTGGCTTATCCGCTGACCGTCGGCGAGAAATCCTTCGCTCCGCCGCAGCGCTTCCTCCGCGCTTTTACGTTGGATGGCGACGCCGGCGATATGGGTGATCTGTTCGATAATCTCCTGCTCTCGCGGAGCGGGGCTGCGCGGCTCGCGATAGTAGAAGGCGAAAGTTCCCAGGACTTTTTCTTCCGAGGAAAATATCGGCGTGGACCAGCAGGCTCTCAGCGAATGTGCCAGGGCCAGGTCGCGGAAATCCGCCCAAAGCGGATCGGTCGCTATGTCAGAGACAATGACTTGTTGGCGGGTCGCCGCCGCCGTACCGCACGAGCCGACGCGGGGTCCGATGAAAGCTCCGTCGATTGCGTCGGCATACGTTTTCGGCAAACTCGGCGCGGCGCCGTGCCGCAGTTGTTTGCCATTTTGATCCATCAACAGAACCGATGCCAGCACGCCCGGACATTGCGTTTCTACGAGCCGGCATAACTCATCCAAGGTGCGAGGAAGCGAATCTCCTCTGGCTACCATTTCCAAAAGCCGTTTCTCTCCCGCCAGCAACCCTTCGGCGCGTTGACGTTCTGCTTTTTCCCGAGCTTCGCCTAAGGCACGCTTGACTGCTGGGCCCAGTCTCGTCAGGCGCGTCTTTAAGATATAATCGGTCGCGCCTGTCTTGAGCGCTTCAATTGCGACATCTTCGCCTAGTGTTCCTGAGACAAAGATGAAGGGGACATCGGGCAGGCGTTCTTGCGCGAGCTTAAGCGCCGACAAGCCATCAAAGGACGGCAGTGTGTAATCAGCCAGAATGATGTCGAAGTCCCCCGGCTTCAGCGCGGCAACGAACTCCGGCTCCGCTTCAACCCTCGTCAGTTCGCTTTGGATCTCTTCCGCTTCGAGCGTAGCCCGCACCAATTCCGCGTCGGTGCTATTATCTTCCAGGTGCAGAACTCGAAGCGGGGAGTGCATTGCTCCTAGCTTTTCTTGATGCTGCCGGGAGGAGGTTCGTTGATCACCGCCCAAAACACGCCGAGCTCTTTGACCGCATTAACGAACTGATGGAAGTCCACTGGCTTCACCACATAGGCGTTCACACCTAACTTGTAGCTGGCTACCAGGTCGCGCTCTTCGTGCGAAGAAGTGAGCACGACCACCGGGAGCAGCCTGAGGCTTTCATCGGCCCGGATCTTCTCGAGGACCTCGAAGCCGTTGATCTTGGGCAACTTCAAGTCGAGCAGCACTACGGCGGGATTCCCGTTACTTCGGTTCTCGTAAGCGCCCCGCCGATGTAAATAATCGAGCGCCTCTTCTCCGTCGTGCGCTACGACGACCTCGTTAGCCAGATTGTATTCCGCCAGCCCGGTCAAAGTGAGCTCGACATCCTTTGGGTCGTCCTCCACTAACAATATCCGCTTTATGTCGCTCATGTTTTTGTCTTTCCGCTTTTAGGCAGCGCGACATAAAAGGTGGCGCCGCCATTGATTGAACCTTCAGCCCAGACTCGCCCACCGTGCCGATGGATGATTCGCTGCACAGTGGCAAGCCCGATACCGGTGCCTTCGAACGCTTCCTGGGAATGGAGCCGTTGAAAGACGCCGAACAGCTTCTCCTGGTACTTCATATTGAAACCGACGCCGTTATCTTTGACGAACACCACCAGCTTGTCGGGCCCGTGGTCTAACGAACCAATTTCTATCTCGGCTTGATCGCGAGTTCGAGTGAATTTCACCGCGTTCGAAATGAGGTTCACGAAGACCAGCCGCAACATCGAACGATCGCCGGAGCCAATCGGCAGACTGCCGATACGCCAGACAAGGTTACGGTCCTTGGTGTCCGGCGCGATCTCGCTCACGACTTCGTTCACGAGTTGCGCGAGATCGATGGTTGTTGTTTGCGTTTCGGCCCGGCCGATCCGGGAAAAACCCAGAAGATCGTCCACCAGATTATCCATCCGGTTGGCGGCGGTCCGAATCATTCCGATGTGGCCCCGGCCTTTGTCGTCGAGGACTGAGTCGGAATGTTTTTGCAAAAGCTCGGTGAACCCCGCGATATGCCGAAGAGGCGCGCGCAGATCGTGAGAGACGGAATAGGCGAATGCCTCCAGCTCCCTGTTAACCGACTGCAGGTCGTCGTTTGTGTTCCTCAACTCCGTAGTTCGTTCCTTTACTTTCATCTCCAATTCATCTCGAGATCGGCGAAGAGCTTCTTCGGCTCTTTCGCGCTCAATGAGTTGTTCTCGGAGCGCGTGCTCTACCTCCTCGCGTTCCCGGATACTGGTTAATAGCCTCTCCACCTCACGCTCGGTTTCGTTTGTCCCCAGAAATTCGTCAGCCGGAACGTAGAAAAAATTTCGGCAGACCGTGCCACGGTAAACGACCACGGGATGGGTGCGGATGACGTCGAGAATGACATCCGGTGGAAAATGGCGTCGATTGTACTGGCAGAGCGCAGAACAGTTATTTTCCAAGAGCGCATGGGTTAACTTGCTTTCGTATTCCATCCAGCGCTCGAGCCCTTGGCCGCCTCTTACCACCCACTCTGTCTCGCCGGTGACGCGCAGCGCCGAGAACCCCTCGCTCATCGCCGAATCGGTGGCTTCCTTCCAAAAGTTAAACATCCAGTCGGGATCAAAAGATCCATGCTTCAGATATGCTTGCTCTTTCCCTGCCACGACCAGGGCGTTGGATTCGGTCGCCCGCTCGACGTCGATGCCTTCCGACTCCATCCGTTGGCGGACGTGGTCCGTCGTGCCGTCACCGGCGATGTAAATGCATTTTTCGCCACGCTCGAGACCCATCTGCATGAAGGGAATCGCGACGGCGTAATGTTCCTCCGGGCTTTCGTAGATGGAGCAGAAGTGATCGTGGGGGCCGAGTTGTTCGAGTGACGCCAGGAGTTGGGTGCTGCTAGTCATGGGGTGACCTTTCTGGTTTAGGGAGTGCGACAAAAAAGGTGGCGCCGTGATCGACCGAGCTTTCCGCCCAGACCCGGCCGCCGTGCCGATGGACCACGCGTTCGACAGTGGCGAGCCCGATACCAGTGCCTTCGAATGCCTCCTGCGAATGAAGACGCTGGAAAACACCAAAGAGCTTGTCCCGATATTTCATGTCGAAGCCGACGCCGTTGTCTTTGATGAAAACAATCACCTCGTTCGGTTGATGATTGATCGAGCCGATCTCGATCTGAGAAGCAGGCCGGGGGCGGGTGAACTTCACGGCGTTCGAGATCAAATTCCCGAAGACAAGCCGGAGCATGGAAGGATCGCCGTAACAGACCGGTAAAGTCCCAATGCTCCAGGCAATATTTCGGTTCTCCGTGTCCGGCGAGATTTCGTCGACCACGCCCTTTACGAGCTCGTCGAGATGAATGGTAGTGTTTTGAGTTTCAGCTCGGCCGATCCGCGAGAAAGCCAGAAGGTCGTCTACCAGGCTGCCCATACGGTTGGCCGATTCCAGAATCATCGTGATGTGCCGCCGGCTTTTGTCGTCGAGCGCTGGCCCTGCATGTTTTTGGAGCAATTCGGTAAATCCAGCGATGTGCCGAACCGGCGCGCGCAAGTCGTGCGAGACAGAATAGGCAAAGGCCTCCAGTTCCTTGTTCACGGATTGCAAGTCCGCGGTCCGCTCCTTCACCTTTACTTCCAACTCGTCGCGAGACCGGAGCAGCGCTTCCTCCGCTTTCTTCGTCTCAGTGACGTCGTTGTTCGTTTCCAGAATCGCGCTCGGATTACCTCGTTCGTCATACTGCAACGACCAACGGCTAGCCACTACCACCTGAGTGCCGTCCCGCGTCGTGTGGATGAGCTCCCCCTCCCAGCGGCCGGTCCGGAGCAACTGCGCATTGATTTCGGCAAGGGGCGCTGGAAATATCGTGCGCGTGAGCTGGTGAGTGACCTGACCGACCGCCTCCTGTCTGCTCCAGCCGTACAACTCTTCGGCGCCTCGATTCCAATAAGTGATCACGTCCTGCATGTCGCGCACGAACACGGTGTCGTGCGTCAGATCGAGCAGGCTGGCGCGCTGGCGCAGAATTTCTTCCGCCTGGCGCCGGACGGCGCCAAACCAACCAATCAGGATTCCGAAGAGAATGAAAAGCACATAGTGCGGAAGATTTTCGCGGCTGACGGCAAAGCCGATCGGCTCAGCAAAGAAGTAGGCGTAAGCCAGGCCGGCCATCAGGACTGCCAGCATGGCGTTTCCTCGTCCGCCGTACCATGCCGTTACCGCGATCGCAAAAAGGAATACCGTGAACTGGACGTGGCGAACGCCGTAATGCCCTGCCAGAAGGCCGACCCCGAGCGCGAGCGCCACGGATGCAATCGCAAACGGATAATGTTGCAGGGTCCAGTCGATCCAGCGAATCGCCCGGACACGAGCCTTCTTTTCGTGCGAAACAGCGGCGATCGAATCCATACGTAATCCCGAGTCGAAGTATCCGTCCTGGAGGTAGCGCTGTCAGTCTGTTTCGCATCCCTCAAAAGGGGTGTTTCGCATCCCCTCCGCTGTGGGACTGAAAAATCCTGCGACCGCTTCGTGGTGGCAACTCGCCGGCTGCCGGATTCTAGAGCTAGACAAAATTGATGAAAAATCAGTCACAAAGTTTCAGCCAAAGATGGCGTCGGCTCTTCCGGAGGCGGCCGCTCCGGCACGATCGAATGCTCGTGCTCAATCTCTCGAGCTTTAATTACCTGAGCGGATGGGACCGCATCCTGGCGAAGGATGGACACGAGCGGCGGACACAACTTTAGTGAACGCCGCCCAAAAATCGATCGTGGTGAAGGCGCCCATAGCGAAAGTTTATGAGCGTTGGCTCCATGGCGAAGAGTTCCCCAAATTCGTCACCGCCATCAAAACCTCGCGCCAACTCGATCCCGACCATTTTGCGATTTTGGAACACTTGAACGGCGAGCGCCGCGAAAGCGTACTCGAATTTATCCTGCGCATTCCGGAACGAAGATTGGTTTGGCGCTCGCTTTCCGACCAGCTTGCCGCGGGCGTCGTCACTTTCACCGCGCGCGCGGACGGAGCTACCACCGTCGCGCTCAGCATGGTCTCGACCTACGGGGGCGACGTCTCGGATCGCGTGGGCGTTTATCTCCAAAATTTCAAGAAGTTGATCGAAAACGAGGCCGAAGCTCCGGCGATAACGGGAGCCGCAGGTTCTGGAAACATCAGGCCCGAGAATCTGGCCGCCTAGGAGGAACCCGCGATGATGGCTTACTTGCTCAGCCGCCCAAGGATGGCTTTCATTGCCGTCTATCTCGTAATGGCAGTCGGGATCGGCTTCATTGTTGAGCTCGAGCCTAGCCAACCGCCGGAAGACCGCGCGATCCAGCCACGATCGATCGCGGTCGATTTGGTAACAGTGGCCGTGCAGGCGTCGCAATGAATGAGGGCTTTCATGAAGGAGTCGACCAAATCGTTGCTCGGCGCGTGTGTGCTAGGATTTGTGCTAGATCCACACATTTTCTGTCCACCCCTTCGGCGCCTGGCGGTTTTCGATCAAATTGTTCGCTTTTCCCTCTTGAAAAGCGTTGGATATGAAACGGAGAGCGACGGTTTGAAATCGATGATTTCGCAATCCTAAGTCTGGCGCGTCTGCCAATTTCGCCACCCTGGCGTATTGATTTACAATGACTTACAGCTCACAACCGATTGTACTAGAATCCTTCCTGGAGGCTAGCTCCGTTCGAGGATCGCGAGTCGGCCCTCACCGTCTCCCCTTTTAATCGATAGAAATCCAGTGTTCGCCGAAGCCCTTCCTTCCAACGGACTGACACTCTATAGCCGAGCTCTCTTTCGATTGCGCTGATATCGGCGCGGGAATCACGGATATCACCGACGCGGCTTGGCTCCGGCACGTGAGCCAACGGCGCGCCGGTCAAATTGGCCAAAGCGTCCGCCAATTCGAGCACCGAAACGGAAGTGCCGGTAGCGCAGTCAAAAATGCGGCCAGCAATTCTCCCTTCGGGAACCACCGCGGCGAGAAGGTTCGCCGATACCACGTTGTCAATGTAGGTAAAGTCACGTGACTGCTTCCCGTCACCATAAATCGTAATTGGGCGGGAGTTGAGGACCGCTTTGCAAAACCGCGCGACGACACCGGCATATTCCGAATCGTCGTCCTGCCGCGGTCCGAAAACGTTAAAGTAGCGCAAGGTGACTACCGGCAACGCATATAAGCGGTGAAACAGCTGGGCATATTGTTCGGCCGCATATTTTTGGAGGGCGTAGGGGGAGAGCAAGCCTGGCGAGCGCGCTTCATGTTTTGCCTCTGCATGCGCTTCGCCATAGACAGACGATGAGGAAGCAAAAACGACGCGCCGCACCGCGGCATCGCGGGCGGCGATGAAGAGGCGCAAAGTCGTGTCGAGATTCCTCCGGTGACTTTCGAGCGGAGCAATGATCGACTGCTGCACGGATGGCATGGCGGCAAGGTGAAACACGCAGTCGCAGCCCTTGATTAGTTGCTTGAGCAGAACGTCGTCACCGGCATCCCCTTGGACAAACTCCAGCGCGTAGCCCGGAGCGCACCAGACAAGATTGTCGAGCCTGCCAGAGCTCAAGTCGTCGAGGATGATGACGCTGTCGCCGCGCCGGCATAATGCTTCGGCCAAATGCGACCCGATGAATCCCGCTCCGCCTGTAACGAGTGCCTTCAAGGTATCCCGGGGGGCTAGGAGCTTCTTCCCCCTAAACGGCGTAAGAGCTTAACGACATCAAAAATCCTTACTGCCGGCATTCGGTTCGATCAATGACGAAGTTACTGACAACGGAGGCGGGCGGCGCCCGCTCCACGCAGATGCCAGATCGGGTTTGCTTGTTTTTCGTGGCATGGGAGCAAGCAAACGGTTGCTCGTCCGGGCGGATCCATCTCCTGCAAAACCGCCTGTTCTCAGCGTGCCCGCGACTTCAAAGAAATCTTCTCGACAGGAAAGAGTGCATCCAAGATCATCACGGAACAAAAGACGTGAGAGACGTTTTTAACCCCTAACTCTCCCAGTGTGTGACTCCACCCCCGATTTCCAGAAGCGTAGATTCTCGCGGAACAGCGTTTTCCAACAGACGAGCAACCGGAGCAGGAAATCCGTGAAGATCTCTTCGGGATTGGTTTTTTTGGAGCAGGCCAGTGTTTCACCAAAACGTGAGCAACACTTGGATTGGCGGCTGTCGGCAGAAGAATCGAATTACAGTCCGCTCAGAATGGCGGAGCAGTGCAACGTGAGCCTTCGTCACTTGGAGCGCCGCTTCAAGCTCGAGGTCGGTTTCACGCCGAGAGTGTGGCTAAAGCGGCAGCGCCTAACGACCGCTCTTGTCCGGCTGCAGGGGACCACCAGCATCAAGGAAATTGCCTATGGTCTCCATTATTGCCAGGTCTCTCATTTCTGTCGCGATTTCAAGCTCCAGTTTAGAATGACGCCATCGGAATTCCGGCGACTGCCGAGGGTCGCCAGGAAGCGCCTGCTCACAGTAGATGCTTCAACCCGTGCCGATCCTCTTTCCGGGCAAGATCTATCCGCTGTCGCCGCACGGGCCCGGATTACCCAGCGGGTTACGAGGTAATGGATGTCATCAAACTTCCCCTCCTCCTCGGAACCGTGCGCAGTGGCCGCCGAAGTGAAGACGTGGCCAGATATCTCCTGACTAAACTGGAGGCCGACCCACGATTTCACCCGGAATTGCTTGACCTTGCGACCTACCCCTTCGGCCTCCTGCAGCAACGCCCCTCGGACATGACCGAGCCGCCGGCAGCGCTGGAGGCGTTTTCCCAGCGGTTACGGGAAGCCGACGCTCTCCTGATCGTCTCGCCTGAATATAAAGGGGGTATTCCGGGAGCATTGAAGAATGCCATCGATTTTCTAGAACCGGAGATCTTGCGGCGCAAGCCAGTGGGAATCTGCACTGTCTCAGCTGGGGGGTTTGGCGGTTTGCAATGCTTACTGCAGCTTCGCCTGACAGTTTTTGCGCTGGGTGGTGTGCCGATCCCAGAAAGCATTTCGGTTTCACGCGTCCAGGAGCGCTTCGTTGAGCGCGGCGGCCTGTGCAATGGCTCGAAGGCGTTAGAGACCGAGCGTTTCCTGGAGGAACTTTACTTTTATGGCCTGGCGCTCAAGCAGGCCCGCCAGGGCGCTGCCCTCAACGCGGAGAGACGATGAAACCCTCGGCTACACTCGTTGGGGTACTTGAATCTGCCCGGGAGATCTCGGACAGCGGATCTTTTCCTGCGATGGTGGAGCATTGCGACTGGATCGAGGTTCGCGCGGACCTGCTTCCCGAGCTTGATCCGGCAGAACTGCGCGAGCGGTGGAAGGAAAGGCGGCTGCTCTACACGTTGCAAATCTCCAGGGAAGAAACGCGCGGCTGTCTCTCCCTGGCCCAGCGACACCGGAAGTTGAAGAAGGCGGCGGAAGCCTATGATTTTGTAAACTTAGACGCGGAATATGACCTGGTTCCCGACGTTATAAGGGTGATCCCACCCGGGAGACGGATCGTCTCATGGCGTGGAAAGGCCGCCGCACCGGAATACTTGGAGACGCGGCTCGGCGCCGTTACGGGAACGCCTGCCCGCCTTTTCCGTTTTGAGGTGGAGTCTGGCGGAGTAGAGGCCGGCCTGGCGGCTTTACAATTTCTGCACCGCGTGAATCGGGCAGACGTGGCCGCCTATGCCGAGGGCGCCAGCGGCGGATGGACGCGAATGCTTGCGCCGAGACTGGGTGCGCCAATCGCATTTGCCAGCGTGTGGGGTGAAAGCGATCCGGCGGGATTGGAACTAACGATCCGAGATCTCGTGCAGGACTACGGTTTCCCGGATCTCTATCCGGTGCGGGAGATATTTGCCATCATCGGGCAGCCGGTCTCGGGCTCGCTTTCCCCTCGGGTGCACAACGGCGCTTATCAAGCGAGTGGTTTTGGGCGATTGTTTTTGAGTTTCCCGGCAGACAGCTTCCAGGAGTTTTGGAATCGGCTCGTGCTCAGCGGCGCGATGGAAGCGATCGGCTTTCCGATCATGGGACTCACGGTTGTCTCACCGCACAAGGAAGCCCCCCTTGAGGTGGCCACGCATTGCGCGCCGCTCTGCCGGCAATGCGTGTCGAGCAATCTCCTCGTGCGTCGGGGAAACGAATGGACCGCTTCGACAACAGATCCCGAGGGCATTTTCCATAATATGTCCATCGGCCATCCGCGACCCGGCACGAAAGTGGCGATTATCGGTTGCGGCGGCTCCGGACGCATTGCGGCGGCGGCCCTGAGACAGGCCGGCGCGAACGTGACGTTGGTAAACCGCGGCGCCGAGCGCGGGCAATGGGCGGCGCAACTCCTTGGCCTGCCCTTCGTGCCGCTGGAGTCATTCTCGGCGCGGGGATACGGCGCGATCGTCAATGCGACGCCGGTGGGCCGGAATGGCGAACAGCTTCCGTTAAATCTGGCAGAGCTCGACCAGGAAGCGACGGTAGTAGACATGGTTTACAACCACGCGGGCGACACGGCTTTGACTGAGCAAGCCCGGGCCTTGGGACACCAGGTTGTCGATGGATGGCAGATCCTGCTCGCGCAGGCTCGACGGCAATACTATTTGATGACTGGCGAAACCATGCCGATGAGTCTCGGCCGCCGCCTCCTGGGACTTCCGGCTGCCGACGGAAAAAACGGCGCGCTCTTGCCCCATCAAGACCGATCCAATGACCGGCTCTCAATTGCCAATTTTGCTAATTTAGGAAACGGAGGCATCCATGCTGCCTGATGCGCCGCCGCCGGGATCTAGCCATGTGGAGCGAATCCGGGAACTCGCCGCGGGACTATTCGCGGGCCGCGCCAATGATTATGATGCGGCGGCAGAATTCCCCGCGCTGGACTTCGACGATTTGTTCCGTGCTTCGTTGCACGCGCCCTGCGTGCCCGCGCGCTACGGCGGACTTGGGCTGGGGCCGGGCCTGGACACTCATACGCTGTGGTTAATGACGGTGGAACTCGCGCGGGCGGATATGTCGCTGGCGCGCTGCTGGGAGGGACATGTCAATTCGCAGGTCCTGATTTCGGCGCTTGGGAACGACGAACAGAAAGAGCGCTGGTTTGAAGGAATCGTTTCACGCGGCGAGTTGTGGGTAGCGTGGAGTGGCGAGCCGCAGGCCAGCGTGCCCGGGCAGAAAGCCGCCTTCGGAACTTCGCTGGAGAGCGTGCCGGGTGGATACATTCTCCGCGGCACGAAAGCGTACGCCACCAGCGCCGGCCACGCGCGCTGGGCGATTCTGCTCGTAAACGCCGCCGGACCCGGTGGAGCGCGCCACGCCACCGGGTCGGCCGATCAACTATTTCTCCTGGGGTGCGATCTCGCGCGACCGGGCGTGAGCTACGACAGCTCCTGGTGGAACCCGATCGGCATGCGGGCAACGGTCAGCTACCGGGTTCAATTCGATGATGTATTTATCCCGGACGCGGATGTGATCGGCCGCCCGGGGCAATATCTTTCCGAAGGCTGGCAAACTCGCTTCTCGCCCCATTACGCCGCCACTTTCCTGGGCGGAGCCGAGGCGGCTTACGAATACGCGCTCGCTTCGATTCACAAACAGAAACGAGCGGACGATCCCTACGTCGCCCATCGCATCGCTGCCATGTCGCTGAACATCGAGACGGCGCACCTTTGGCTGAAACACGTGGCCGATCTCTGGGACGATAATCGTATCGAGGAGGCGAAAGTGTCGGCGCCGAAGGTGCGATATCTGGTGGAAAAGCTGGCTACCGAAACGCTCGATCACTGTGTCCGCGCTTGTGGGGCGCGCGCCCTCCTGAAACCGAGCCCGGTCGAGCGCATCTATCGCGATTTGTCGCTTTACGTGCGCCACGACAATGCGGACCAAGTCCTGGCAACCGTCGGGCAGCAATTGCTCGGCAACGCGAACGATCCCTCTTTTTTCCATCAAATCGGCGGAAACGGCACTCATCCCGCGACCAGCGCTCCTCTGCCGGAAAGTAAAGCTCGTATCCCATGAGCTGCGCTCCGCAAACGGGATACAGAGACGGTCGAGCGGCTTCGACTTGGTCCATTGGCATCTATTCCGGACCTTCTTTGCAAACGCTGGCGCCGGCCCAGGGGGTGCGCAATCCGGTCCTGACGCGACATGAGGTAACCGATATTCGGGCAACGTTAGTCGCCGACCCGTTTTTGGTCCGGGATGGCGATGGCTGGGTGATGTTCATGGAGGTCAAGAACGCAGAAACTCGGCGAGGCGAGATCGCAATGGCTCGCAGTTCCGATGGAATCGAGTGGAGATATGAAGGCGTGGTCTTGCGGGAGCCGTTTCATCTTTCTTATCCATATGTCTTCGAGGCGGAGGGGCGGCACTACATGATACCGGAAACGATCGAAACCGGGACGGTGCGCCTTTATGCCGGTGATCCTTTTCCGACGAAATGGCGCCATGTGAAGGATTTGATCGCAGGCATTTACGCCGACCCGAGTGTGTTCGAGCACGACGGCCGGTGGTGGCTCTTCTGCTCCGGCAGACCGTTCGGACATGACATGCTGAATCTTTTCAGTGCCCCAACCTTGGAAGGAGACTGGCAGGAACACGCGATTCGCCCGCTCATTGAAAATGACAAATCCCTGGCCCGCCCGGCAGGACGAGTCACGATTTGCGATGGAAAGCCGATTCGATTCGGCCAGGATTGCCGCCCGCAATACGGAACCGCCGTGCGGGCCTTTCGCGTTACGGACCTTACCACCGCTTCGTACGCGGAGAGCGAACTCGGCCTCGATCCGATCCTCGGGCCCGGGCAGGAAACCTGGAATCAATCGGGCATGCACCATCTCGATCCGCAGCGGATCAACGATGGATCCTGGATCGCGTGTGTGGATGGACGCGGTCCCCTCAGCCTCCCATGAAGACCCAGGCCACTGCTTCTTCCGATACCTCAAGTATGGGATTTCTGAGCGAAGCGGAAGTTGCCACCTACCGGCGCGAGGGGATTCTTTTTCCCATCCCGGTTTTGTCGCGAGACGAAACGGCGCGCTTTCGCAGTGAGTACGAAAGGTTTTGCGAGCAACTCGGCTCTCGCCCGAATGCCGCGCAATCGCGCAATCCCCATCTCTTTCACCGGTGGGCTTACGATCTGGCGACCCACCCGCGCATTCTTGACGCCGTCCAAGCCATCATCGGCCCCCATATTCTGGTTCATCATGCGACGCTCTTCTGCAAATACCCCGGGGATGGCGCCTTCGTCTCGTGGCATCAGGATGGGTTCTATCTGAATCTAAGCGAACCGTTACTCGTTTCGGCGTGGGTTGCTCTTTCGGATAGCAATGAAACCAATGGCTGCATGCGTGTCGTGCGAGGTTCTCACCACGACCGGGTGCCACATGACGGTTCGGCCAAGTCGGAAAACAATCTTCTGCCCAGCGGACTCGAAGTGAGGTGTGAAGTGAATGAGCGCGACGCCACGGATGTCGTTCTGCAACCGGGAGAGATGTCGCTGCATCACGTCAACCTGATCCATGGATCGAAGGCCAATATTTCGTCCGTCCCCAGGTTGGGTTTCGCCATTCGCTATGTAGCGCCCTCAGTGCGGCAGTGCGTCGAAAAGGTACCAAGCGTGCTGGCTCGTGGCCGGAACGAGGAAGGCTATTTCCAGAGCCTCGCGTCACCGCCTGCCTATAGCTTTCGCGAGGCAATTGCCGCGCAAGCTGAGTTGGTCCGCCGAACCACCGAAGCCCGCCTGCGCCAGGCACCGTCCTAGGCCGTTTCGGAGCCTGTGTATGCCTGAGCCGGAAATGAAGCACACTCGCGGTAACGACCGATGCAACGCCGAAAGTGCGGCAGTAAAACCCGAACCTGCGCAGCTCGCAGGGACCTGGTTCAATACCGACCCAGGAACGAGCGAAATCAGCAAGGTCATTCTCTCGGTCCGGGATGGGGTGGTCGCGATGCGCGCTTTTGGCGCCAATGGCACCGCGCCGATCGACTGGGGAGAGGTGCCCGCGACTCCTTATGTGGATCGGATCGGATCGTCCCTGGTCACTGGATTTCTTGCCCATTACGACTTCGGATTCATGCAGACGCAGCTAGCCACGAATGTGAAATATGGAGTCCTGGTGATTCAGAGTTACAATCGGTTTGCCGACGAAAGCGGGCGGCCACCGTACTTCACGCGAGAGTTTTTCAGCAAAGAAGTGGCCCACAATCCCGCGCCTCTTCCGGCGGAGGCGGCATGCGCGACGCGTGCGGATTTGCCGATCCAGAGCGGGACCTCGGTGGGCGCGGTAGACCTGGCCCACTACGTCGGGCATTGGACAAACACGAATCCCGAAACCTTGGCTATCACGCACTTCGACTTCACGAAACGCGGCG